>DBIS01000058.1:0-4316 GCA_002296975.1 Deltaproteobacteria bacterium UBA796
ACGTCGCATCAGCATCTGCGAGGGGCATGCTCGAACAAAGCTCTCCGTCGTCGCACAAAAACGATGTGCCACCAAACACGATGAAGGCTGCGCCACTGCCCGCTCCACCGCTGTCATTGCCCGGCGCGCCAATCAGAATGTCGGCGAAGCCATCATCATTTTGGTCGCCAGCAGTAGACACAGAATAGCCGGCCTGATCGCCACCGTTTATGCCATGCCAGCGCACATCGGCTTGGTCGAGGCCTATGGTTCCGGTGCCCACCTGGCCGAGCACCAGGTACACAGCGCCAACATAAGAGCCGCCTTCGGTCGCATTGGGTGCGCCGATCAACGCATCGTCGAGGCCATCGCCATCAAAGTCGCCAGCATTTGCGAGCGCGGCACCCGCACCCTCTCCACTCTCGGTGCCGATGTAGCGCACAGCAGCGAAAGAAAGGTCCGAATCGGCTGAGATTGGTCCTCGGAGGAGATAAGAGGCGCCCACCTCTGCGCTGCCCCCATCGTACCCGGGAGCACCCACATAGAAGTCTGCGTTGCCATCGCCGTCTGTGTCGCCGGCAGCAGCCACGACCAAACCAGCGCGGTCGTCTCCGACCTCACCAATAAACTTCGCGTCCGCATCACCCAAAGACATCTCGCCCGATGCAGGGCCCAAAATCAAGTAGGCAGCACCGGCCTCGGTACCGCCAGCATCTTCGGCAAAAGCACCCACAACAAAGTCATCAAAGCCATCACCGTTGGTGTCCCCAACAATGGCCACTGCGGAGCCTGCCCGGTCGTGATCGGCTTCACCGATGTAGATGGCCATCGCCTCAGATGCTGAGACTTCGCCCACCACATCGCCGGCCATCAAGTAGGCCGCACCCTTGGACAGGCCATCTGCGTCGTGGCGAGAAGCACCCACCAGGGCATCGTCGAGGCCATCACCATCAACGTCGCCCCCCAAAGAGACACTGGCACCGGTTCGGTCATAGGCGCCAAGGCCAACGATGGCGTCAACCACAACACATTCTTCTTCGATGCCGTCGCAGTTATTGTCTTTGCCATCTCCACATATTTCAGGAGAGCCTGGGTTGCTCAACGGCTCATCGTCATCGCAGTCTTCGGCCAACAGCGGGTCGGCGTGGCCCGGATAGCCATCCCCATCGGCATCATCGAGGTTGCCATCGCAATTGTCATCGATGGCATCATACCAAACCTCAGCAGCACCGGGATTGATGCTCAAGTCACCGTCATTACAGTCTGTGCCATCGGTCACCCAGCTTGTAGAGGTATCGTCGGGCTCGCCGCAAAGTTCGACTGGCCAAGCAAAATCTGCATCGCCATAGCCGTCGCCATCGGCATCCCGGTACCATTGAAGTGGGAAGGGTGAGTCGTCTTCGTCGATCTCGCCATCACAATCATTATCGATGCCATCGCCACAAATTTCTGCATTGGCTGGGTTGACCAAAGCTTCTTCATCGTCGCAGTCACCATCGTTAGCCACCATGCCGTCGGGCTGGTCACATGCTTCGAACGTCACATCGGGGTCGCCGAAGCTGTCGTTGTCCATATCGGCGTTCCAGCGCACTTGGCCCAAAGCGCTGGGGTCTTCGTCGTCGATCTGCATGTCACAGTTTTCATCAACGTCATTGTCGTCGCACTGCTCGAGCATGCCAGGATTGATCACGGGTTCGTTGTCATTACAATCGAAATCCTGACCATCGTCACCGTTAAAGTCCCAGTACTGGACCTCGGTTCCGTTCCAGGTCTCGCCCGTATAGTCGGCCCAATTGAATGTTTCCTCGGCGGTTAAGTCTTCCCAAGTTTTTCCATTCCCAAGGGTGTCAGAGCAGTCGGGGTCGTTGGCGTCTACCAAGCCGTCCATATCGTTGTCACACCAATCCGAACATACCGAGGCTGGAACAGTGTCCGCGCCGCCCACACACACATATCCTTCGGGCTGAACGCAAGCGCGCATGGACTCAAAGAAGGAGCCGAACCCATCGATATCGGAGTCGTAGTACCAATCGGTGGCATCAAAGGCTGTGCCCTCATCGATCACGCCATCGCAGTCGTTATCGACCGTGTCACACATCTCGACCGCCCCTGGAAAGGAGGCGCTGTCGGTATCATCGCAGTCGGTCTGGAGCCCCACATAGCCCAACGGCGGCAAACAGCCGGGCGCCGTCACAAGCGGGTCGCCGAAACTGTCACCATCTTTATCTTCGAACCAAAGCGCGGCATCAAAGGCGCTATCCTCGTTCACCTCTCCATTACAGTTTTCGTCGACCATGCCCTCATCACACATCTCGAGTGCATCTGGATGAATCGACGGGTCTTTATCATTGCAGTCTAATGTCTCTGGAAAACCGTCTTGATCGGAGTCGAGATATGGAGAAAGCTGGCGTTCCTCCTCACTCTTATCAGCACAGGCAAAAGAAAGAATACTGAGAAAAATGACGCTTGGCCGCATAAAAACTCTCCACTTGCCCAAGGGCAGACACCCAGACATTAGCCGCAAAACAACTTTACTGCGAGCCGGACTGAAAGGAATTCGCTAAGTGTGGTGTGAAACAACACGGTCCGGTGTATGGTGTCCCGGACTCAACTGAGGCAGAACCATGAATCGATCCTGGAATCTCAGCACCCGACAAGTGGCGCTTTTCTCGATGTACAGCTTGGCAGCGCTCACCTTAGGCCGGCCCACCGATGCGCTCGCCCAAGGCTATTCCACCGACCTAGAGTTGGTGCGCCCTGTCTTCTCACACAAGGGGCTGCCCGGCATAGACACCCCAGTCATGGCCCCCCAGCCCACCTTGCGCACCGGTTTATTGTACCAATATGAGCGCGACCCCCTGATTTTGTACCAATTCGGCTCAGAGGTCGGTGGCGAAGGTGGAGGAGCGGTCGTCAAAGACCGAAATGCCGTCGCCCTTGGCCTCTCATACGACTTTACCCCTGCTGTCGGCGTGCGTCTTATTCTGCCCATGGCCCTTCACAGCGGCTCCGACATTCCCGAGCTTGAGTCGGACGGTTTCGGCTTAGAGGATGCATCTCTCGGCGTGCGCTTTCGCGCGTTCCAGACCGGTGGTTTTAGCTTGGGCGCTAGGGCCGACTTTACGGCCCCGGTGGGCGCCAAAGGCTCCTTCCATGGCGAAGAAGGCCTCCGCACTGGCGCAGGATTGCTGGCCATGTTTGAAACCGGGCCATTCTCGGTCTTGTTTGACACCAACGTCATGACCCGCTCCAAGACCGAACTGGCTGAAGACTGGACCAACGGCACCCAGCTCGCTTTGAACACTGGCCTTCGCTACTGGGTTCTCCCCGACCGCTTGGCCGTTTGGGTGGCTGAAATCACCCGCGCTGGCTTTAATAACTTTTGGGCCGGCGGCGCAGAAAACGCTGTCGAGACCATCGGTGGCGTCGAGTACAGGCCCACCAACTACCTGACGATGCATCTCGGTGGGGGCGCGGGTATGTCTGCCGGAACTGGTGGTACAGCACAACGGATTTTATTGTCCGCCAAGTTCATCCCCATCCCAGCACCGCGTCCCGATTTTGTGGTCGAGGAAGAAGAACTCGCGACCAAGCCGGCACTTGATGTGGCCATCGAAGAATTCTTGACGGTCCAAAAGAAGTGGAAGGAAGGCGAGCTCGCACGGGTTGAAGAAGAGGCCATCGTCATTCGTGACCCCATCCAGTTTGAATTCAACACCGCCAATATTTTGCCAGCGTCCCTCCCGACCCTGCATTTTGTGGCCAAGCTGATGAACGAAAACCCACGCATCGGCCATATGGTCGTCGAAGGGCACGCCTCAGAAGAAGGCTCATACGTCTACAACTACGACCTCTCGATTCGTCGGGCACAGTCAATCTGGCAAGAGGTCATCGTCGCTGGTGTTCACCCAGCACGGGTCTCCTACCGAGGAATGGGAGAGGTGGTCCCACGCAAACAGGGCGCCGACGAGGCGAGCTTGGCCGAAAACCGGCGCGTCGACTTCCACATTATTCATCGGTATAGCGAACTCGATGTGCTTCCTGAGTATCCAGAAGACATTCTCTTGCCTTGGAATGGTCAACCAGCGAAGGTCCGAACGCCCGCAGCCATCGAACGCCAAATGGCCGAAGAAGCCAGACGATTGCGCCAAGAACAGGACATAGAAGGTCTGCACAAAGAAGAGGATGTGGGCCCGATTCCCGTCCCCGTGCCGGCCCCTGTTCCCGACGACGAAGAAAGCGAACGCATCATCAACGACACCGACGATGATGCGGCACCTGAAGACCCAGAGGAAGACCCAACGGAAGATTTACTTGAGACCCCCGCTGAGACCCCG
>DBIS01000058.1:4657-29443 GCA_002296975.1 Deltaproteobacteria bacterium UBA796
CGCTGAGACCCCGACGGAGACACCGACGGAGACACCGACGGAGACAGACCAATAATTCTCAGCTAAACTTGGGTGTACCTCCACACCCAAGTTGAACGCCAACCCTGCGTTTAAAGTCAAAGAACTGGAGGCCCCTTGAGGTTAGAATATGCTTACAACTTTCGTCGCCCTCGCATTGCTCGCCATCCCCAACCAGGCCATGGCCCAGGAAGGTCCATGCTACAATCGGCTCACACAAGACCTCAACTGCAACGCGGTTGATGCCACCGACGAGGTCGCTGTAGACCTCGCCGATCCGCTTTGTGCTGAAAATTTGGACGCCGACGGCAACCCCTTCCCAAACGCCGACTTTTATGTTGAGTACTTCGCTTTTGGTTGCGAGCACAGCACCGCCGACATGGACGCGGACGGTGACGGCCTATCCTATGGCACAATCACATTTATCGACACCGACGGCCTGCCATCGACATCGATCAGCCTTGAGTGCGACAACTGCCCCGAAGACCCAAATAACGACCAATCCGACCTCGACTGCGACACCTTCGGGGATTTGTGCGACAATTGCCCAGACGTCTTCAACGACAAGCAAGAGCAGTCCGACGGCGATAGATTTGGGGACCTTTGCGATAATTGCCCCTATGTGACCAACCCCGACCAGTCCGACCAAGACGGGGACGGTTACGGCGACCTTTGCGATAACTGCCCAGCCTTGAGTAATGACCAGGCTGACGCGGACGGCGATGGCGTGGGTGATGCCTGCGACAACGCACCATCCCATTCCAACCCAGCCCAAACCGATTCCGATGCAGATGGTATTGGCGATGTGATCGACAACTGTTTTGACACACCGAACCCCTTTGTTCTCAATGATGCCGGTGATTTGGTGCAGCCCGACGGTGATTACGACCAAGTCGGCGACGAGTGCGACAACTGCCCCGATGTACGCAACACCTCGCAAACCGACTCCGATAACGATGGACTCGGCGACGCCTGCGATGTTTGCCCCACCGGCTATGACGCCATCCAAGTCGACTCCGATGGCGACGGTGTTGGCGACGCATGCGATGTTTGCCCCACCCTGCGCAACCCAACGCAGATCGACTCCGACGGCGATGGCGTCGGCGATGCTTGCGACAACTGCTACGTCATGTACGACCCCAGCCAGCAAGACCGCGACGGCGACGGCTTGGGCGATGCCTGCGACAACTGCCCGGTCATTTACAATCAGGACCAAGCCGATAGCGATGGTGACGGCATGGGCGATGTCTGTGACGGTATTCGTGAACTCAGGGGCGGAAGCTCCCGCTGTGCATCCATAAGCCCAACAAATGGGGGCTTGGTTTTAACCATTTTCGCTCTGGTCGGTCTCGCCTCCCGCCGCCGCCAGAACAGCTAAAGAGAACCCGATGTTTAAGACTTTTATCGCACTCGCATTGCTCGCCATCCCCAACCAGGCCATGGCCCAAGAAGGTGAATGCTACAACCGTCTCACACAAGACCTCAACTGCAATGTCATCGATGAAACCGATGAAGTCCCAGTCGACTTGGACGACCCACTGTGCATCAGCAATGTCGATGACTTTGGCAACCCCTACCCCAACGCCGATTATTATCTTGAGTACTTCGCTTTTGGGTGTCAGTACCTCATCGTGGGCCTTGACCTCGATGGCGATGGTTTCTGTGGCGGACCAGATGCCAAGGTGACCATCGTGGATACCGATGGCCTTCCATCCACCACCCGCTCGCTCACCTGCGATAACTGCGAGGGCATCCCAAACCCCGACCAGTACGACCAAGATTGCGACACATTCGGCGATGCCTGTGACAACTGCCCAGAGGTCGCGAACCAGGCCCAAGAAGACGAGGACGGCGACGGCTACGGCGATTATTGCGACAACTGCTGGGATGAACCCAACGCCAACCAGGCCGACCAAGACAGCGACGGCGACGGCGACGTTTGCGATAATTGCCCGACACACCTCAACCCTGGCCAAGACGACCAAGACCAAGATGGTCTAGGGGACGCTTGCGACAACTGTCCACGCATCGGCAACCTTTCACAGACCGACTCCGACGGTGACTCAGTCGGCGACATCTGCGATAACTGCCTCGAGCAAAACAATCCTGAACAGGAAGACGACGATCTCGACGGGACCGGCGACCTCTGCGACAACTGCCCGAACATCCCAAATCAGTCCCAAAAAGATGCTGACCATGACAACACCGGTGATGTCTGCGACAACTGCTCGGTCGACTACAACCCCGACCAGCTTGATTCCGACGATGACGGCATTGGCGATGTCTGCGACGGCTGCCCGAGCACTGCAGACCCCGAACAGTTGGATTCAGACGGTGACGGGGTGGGCGATGCCTGCGACACATGCATGCTCGCTTCAGACAGCAGCAATTACGACCGAGATGGCGATGGCCACGGCGATGTCTGTGACAACTGTCCTGCCGACGCCAATGTAGACCAAGCAGACAAAGACCAAAACGGTATTGGCGATATTTGCGATGGCGGCCGGAAATTAAGGGGTGCGGGCTCACGTTGCGCTACCCTCTCTCCCGCATCTGGCAGCATATTGGTCTTGGGCTTGGCCATGTTCGGACTGGCACGACGTCGCCGAGATGCTTGATCGTCGTTAGATAGCCGCATGCAAAAATTTCAAGACCCTTTTATCGGCATCGCCGGCATGATCGGTGCCGGTAAATCTACACTCGCCAAATCTCTGGGCGAGCACCTAAAGCTGCCGGTGTACTACGAGCCTGTCCAAGACAACGCCTATCTGGCCGACTTTTATCGGGACACCAAGCGCTACAGCTTCGCCACACAGATTTACTTGCTCAACCGGCGCTTCCAACAGCACCAAGAGATCATCTGGCGCGGCGGTGGCGGGGTTCAGGATCGAACCATCTACGAAGATTCGGTTTTTGCCAAGATGTTGGTCAAGCTCGATCTCATGGATCAACGAGACTACGACACCTATCTGCACCTGTTCAGCCACATGTCCAACTTTATGTGCCGGCCCAGCGTGATCATCTACCTCGATGTGAAGCCCCAACGATCGATGGAACGCATCGCCGAGCGCAGCCGTGATGTCGAGTCCGGCATCACCTTGGAGTACCTCACGGCGCTCTACCAGGGCTACGAGGAGTTCGTCGCAGAGATTTCCCGAACGATACCGGTCATTCGGGTCGATTGGGACCGCTTTCGGAGCGTTGATGACATCGCCACCCGAATCCAAGAAGAGTATATGCGTGGCAGCTTTTTACGGGAAGTCAGCTGGGAAGGCAACTAGAGCCCATCAATCCCGCTCTGCTTTTCGCTCTCGCCCCAACAATGCGCTCAGCGCTTCTGGGACGGGCTTGTTCTCGTAGAGCATGAGGTAGACTTCTTCGGTTATCGGCATGTCAACGCCTGCTTGTCGGCCGAGATTTCTGGCGCTGCGTGTGGTTGCCACACCTTCTGCCACCTGCCCCAAATCTTGGAGAATTTCCTCGAGGCTTTTCCCGCGGCCCAGGCCCAAACCCACTCTGCGGTTTCTGCTTAGATCGCCAGTACAAGTCAAAACCAAGTCACCCATGCCCGCCAAACCGGCCAGGGTCATCGGGTTGGCACCGCGGCTGACCGCAACCCGACCAATTTCTGCCAAGCCCCGAGTGATCAATGCCGCCCGAGCGTTTAAGCCAGCACCGATACCGTCTGCCACCCCCGTCGCGATGGCGATGACATTCTTGAGGGCACCCCCGAGCTCTGCACCAACCATATCGTCGGTGTGATACACCCGAAAATGACCGCCATGAAAGGCGTCTGCAACCAGCTGAGCTGCATCCTCATTATGGCTGGCGACAACCACAGCTGTGGGCTTGGACTCTGCCACCTCACGGGCGAAGCTAGGCCCAGCAAGCGCGCATAGTTTGCCATGCAAGACCTTCGGCAACACATCGAGCATCACCTCGTGCATGGTCTTTAAGCTGCCATTTTCTATGCCCTTTGAGGCACAACACACCACCGCCTCAGGTGGAATCATCGGTGCGGCCAAGGTCAACACCGACCGCATGGACTGGCTGGGGACAACCGCCACCACAACCTGAGCCCCATCGAGTACATGAGACAGGCTGGCTGAACAACTCAATGACGGGGGAAACAACACACCGGCCAGGTACCGGGTGTTTTCTCGAGCCTGGTGCATGCGATCAGCAACTTCTGCATCTCGCGCCCACAAGCGCACCTCGTCGCCGGAACGCGCCAACTGCATACCCAAGGCCGTGCCCCAACTCCCCGCACCCAAGACCGCTACACGCATCGTCCAATCCCCCTAAATTTTGGCTTTATTCAGCCTCTTCCCACTGCTCAAAGAAGTCCACCCTGTGTCTGTCCGTACTGGCGCGCCGTGCACGGGGTCGGGCCCACTCTCGAAGCTGTTTAATGTGGTCATCCATGG
The DNA here is from genome assembly GCA_002296975.1 of Deltaproteobacteria bacterium UBA796. Classification (GTDB taxonomy): domain Bacteria; phylum Myxococcota_A; class UBA796; order UBA796; family UBA796; genus UBA796. The sequence continues at coordinate 9,103 of DBIS01000058.1, forward strand.
TCACAGCCAGCGGTACGGTGTCTCGGGCCGCTTCAATCAGATCTTCAAAACACAGGGTGCGGTCTTCTGAGAATGCCTGAAAAAGCGCCGACACCACCACCTGCTCCAGCTCTGCGCCCGAAAACCGTTCGGTCTCCTCGGCCACCCGTGTGAGGTCGAAGCTGTAGGCGTTGCGATCCCGAGTTGTGAGGTGAATTTCTAAAATTTGCAAGCGCTCATGGGCGTCAGGAAGATCAACAAAGAAGATGTCATCAAAGCGACCCTTCCGCAGCAACTCTGGCGGCAAAGCACGCACATCATTGGCGGTCGCGACCACAAAAACTGGCTTGTCCTTCTCTTGCATCCAAGTCAAAAACGTGCCGAAAGCATGACCACCGCCGAGTTCAGCCATGCTCATAAAGCCCTTTTCAAGCTCGTCTATCCACAGCACCACCGGCGCTAAGCGTTCTGCGATTCGGATGGTTGCCCGCAAACTCTCATCCTCATTCTTGGCGCTGGAAAAGACCGCAGCCACATCCAATCGCAATAAAGGCATTTGCCACATATCGGCGACGGCCTTGGCCATCAGAGACTTTCCACAACCCTGAACCCCGAGCAAAAACAAACCCTTGGGCTGCGGTAATCCAAACTTTCGGGCGTCATCCGAAAACCCACGGCCTCGGGTTTTCAACCAATCCTTGAGCGCGTCCATGCCACCGACCTGCTCAATGCTGCCGCCGGCCTCCCAAAACTCGAGGTATCGGCTGCGACGGATCGCTTGGCGCTTCTCCTCCACCAAGGCCTTCAGGTCATCCTCAGAAAAACCGCCACCCGCCATCATAATCCGGGCCAAAAGACGCTTAATTTCACGCTCGGTCAGCCCTAAACAGCCGTCCACAAAGCGCCAAAACAAGCCTGTGGGAACATCCAATTTTTGAGCTTTGACCAAGGCTCCCAGCAACTGTCCCACAGCGTCGCGGCCCGGTAGGGGCACATCGATGACGGTGACTTCTTTTTCTAGTTCGGTCGGCACCCGCGCATCGCAGCCAACCAACATCACTGCCTGCTGTTTGGGGCCCACCAAGGCCGCCAAATCTCGAATTTTCCGACGGATTGTCGGGTCTGCCCACCAGGCGGACACATCGAAAAGAATCAAGAATGCCGGAGACTCGCGTGCAGAAAATGCGGCGATGGCTGCAACCAACTCTTCTGTGTCTGCGACGCGCCCTGTTGGACCGACCAGCCCTGTCGTGGCGCGCCACTTGAACACCGGACGATCTTCTGCTGCGCCCAAGCCTTCTAAGGCCCGCTCCACCCGTGCCTCCTCGTGTGTGACGAGTTGAATCATCGGGTAGCGGGCCCGGTGAAGACTTAGAATTTTATCCATCATTTCGCGCACCCGCACAGGCTACCACCGATTGGCTCTTGGGGTATGGCCCACAAGATCCGGTATTCTTGCAGACCATGCGAAGACCGTCTCTCAAATGGATCCCCGCCCTGCTCGGTGGGGCCCTCGCCATCCTTACGCTCACTCCGGTGCTTGGTGCCCCTGGGCAATCGGCTCTGGGGACACCAACAGGCATCGCCCCCGGCGAGTTGTGGTCCCTGTGGTCGATGATGAACCCCATGGGGACCAACGCCATACGGCTGGGCTTTCCTGGTGCCCCAGGGATTAGCCCCTTCTCGGCACCAGCTGGGGCCTTGCTGTACGGTGTACTCGCCACAGTATTCGGACATGGGGTTTTGGCCTGGAATATGGCGATGGCCCTGGGCTTCGCAGCCCTCGCCTGGGGCACATTAGCAGTCGGAAAGCGCATCAGTCCAAATGCGCCGCTCCTGGCGCAAGTCACATTGATTTTTTCCGTCGTCGGATGTGCGAGTTGGGCGCCGATGAGCCGGTACCTCGGCGTTGGCGCCGTGCCGATGATGACCGTGCCGCTCGCATTGGCCCTGACCGACCGCTGGATACAGCCGGGGGCTAGGCGCTCGGTGGGACTGGCAGCGGGCGTCATGACCGCCTTTGCATGCTTGGGCCACTGGAGCACGACGGTCTTCACCATTGCGATCTTGGTGCCCATGGTCTCGATCCAGTGCCGCGGGCTAGAGGGGGCCGACATTTGGCGCCGGGCAGCAATCGCCCTCACCCCAGGGGTGGTTTTTGGATGCCTCCACATCGCCCTCAGCCACCAATCCGCAGCAGCCCTAAACATTGAAGCGTCAACCTTAGGCGCTGCTTGGGTACACAGACTCGAAGGCGCTCTGCGTTTACCTGCCACAGCGGCCACATCCCTCCCCGCAATCGGTATTTTGATGCTCGCGCTCGCAGGTGTCGCATCCCGACCCAGCCGAACCTCAGGCTGGCTGGTCGTTGGGGCCTGGGGAGTACTCTTGGCTGCGGGAATGGGTCCTTCAGGCTTTGAGGCCTATGCCCCCGCGAGCCAACTCTCCTTACGCGTTCCTCCTCTGGCCGACCTCAACAGCTGGTGGGGCATCGCCCCGTTGGTGGCGCTTCCTTTCGGGCTCGCAGCGATGGTCGGTGTGGAGGTGCTCCACAAAGTTCGAAAACAACGCCTTGCCATCGCTGCCTTGGTGTTGGCGCTCATCGACCAGGGCCTGCCCGGCCTCAACCAACAGGGGGATCAAGTCTTCTACAGCGCCCCCTCTGCTGGGACCATCACCGCTTTGTCCAATATGGCACCTGGAGGCGTCCTTCAGCTCCCAGCAAACGCGCCAGCAAAGCACAGGTTGTGGCAGCGCAGTCTCAATCGTCCTCTCTCTACAGCCCCCATCGGTGGGCGCGATGGCGGCTTAAGGATCAGCTTTTTAGCCCGCATGGTGACCAATCAAAGTAGAGACCCACAACCCAGAGCATCCACCGATAGCCCTATGGACCCAGCCACTTTTCTGTGCGCAAAAGCCGACATCGCCACCCTCTCCGACCTGGGCTTCGTTGCGGTAGTCTTGGACCACACCCTGGCGCCCACAACCTGGAACACCGATGCCCTCACCGCAGTCCTGGGCGAACCGGCTTTCACCGATGCCACAGCGACCATTTGGGGGCTCAGGAATGCAGTTCAAACTGAGGAGCTTTCTCCATGTGCGCTCCCCCCACTCGTGAGGTTGGCAGAAGCGTCAAAATAGGCCCTAAACCAAGTCTGAAAACTTGTGCTGGTGATGGTGAAAGACCGAATATCCGATCACCAAACAAAGCACGGACACAATGACCGTCAAAATCAAGGAGTGCGGGTGAGGAAAGCGATGATTCAACATCAACTCCTGAATCACGCCGACCAGGTGAGCGATGGGGTTGAGTTGAAGAAAGAGCTTGAAACGATCTGGGTAGGCGCTAGCCGGGTAAAAAATCGGGGTCATGAACATCCCGAGCAGCAACACGCTCCCCAACCAATGAACGGTGTCCCTAAAATAGACGTTCATGGTCGCAAGAATCAAACCCAGCCCCAAAACCAAGACCGACTGCACCGCAATCACAAAGGGCACCAAGACCAAATGCCAACTCAGCCCATGCCCCAAAACCAAGGCCGCACCACACAGCACGGAGAGGCGAATCATCTGGTTGAGCACCACGCTGACGATGATGTGTGCGGGCAAAACAATGGCCGGGAAGTTCAACTTTTTGATCAAATGTGCATGGTTGCTGATCGACGTGGTGGCACCGGTGAGCCCCTCAGCAAAAGCCATCCAAGTGACCATGCCTGCAAACAAATACAGGGCGTAATTGGACCAACCGCCCGCAGGATGAAACTTCACCCCAATCAGCACATGAAAAACAAAGGTGTAGGTGCACAACTCCAACAACGGTGTGATCACCGTCCAAAAGAACCCGATGGTGCTTCCTGTGTAGCGGTGGCGCAAATCCTTGAGGACGAAAGTCCACAGCAAACGCCGATGACGCCACAATTGCACCAAGCCACCGCTGAAGTGCAGCCCATCGCGCGTGGTGTCATACACGGTCTCAGGTGTGGGGCCAAGCTTGGTCGACATACACAGAGGGTATCCCAGCCGCCCGCAAACCGCCGTTGGCCTGTACAATGTGTTGACCTTAGCCCACAGTTTTTTATGCAACGACCCTCTGCCAACCTGCCCGGCCCCCTCGCGCACCTCGTGGCCAGCTTGTGCCTGCTCGCCACCATGGGTTGCCAAGAGCACAAAATCTCCGCCTTCAACTCCACCCCCGAGGCGCAGATTACCAGCCACACCTCAGACGACGCCATTATCGAAGGGGTGCCGGTCACTTTTCGCGGAATGGTGACCGATGATGACGACCGTTCGGACCGCCTGACCACCCACTGGATGATTGGGGTGACCGAGGCATGCACCGATGTGGCCCCCAGCGCGGACGGCTCGACCTTTTGTGAATTGACCCTTGGCCCTGAAGACGAAACCGATGGACAGACCCGTGTTTCCCTCACGGTTTTAGACCCACAAAATGCCTCGGCGACGGTCCATCTGAACCTTGCGGCGATCGCCAATATCCCACCCACCGTGAGCATCATCAGCCCCGCACCTGACGCCAGCGGGGACCCACCCCGGTTTTATGCGGACCAAGCCATCGATTTAATCGGTACAGTCTCAGACGCTGAAGACTCGGGGTCGACCCTTGGGATCGTTTGGGAGTCGACCATTGATGGCGTCTTACCCTTGGAGATAGATGTCGAGTCCGACGGGGCCGTACGTTAACGCATCATTTTAAGCGAAGGACATCAAACCCTCAGCCTAAGGGTGACCGATTCGGGAGGGCTCACACGCTCAGACCAGGTGTTGATTGAAGTGGTCGGCCCCAACACGCCCCCCACCTGCACCATCACGATCCCAGGAACGGGCACCATCGTTCATGAAGCGACCCCCATCACCTTTAGCGGTACCGCAGCTGACGCCAACGAGACTGACCTCGCTGGCCTACAAGCCCGTTGGGAGAGCGATCGAGACGGTGTACTCAACACAGACCCACCGAGTGCTGCCGGCTTGATGGGCTTCAGCCTGCCCTCCCTCACACCGGGCGAACACCAAATTCATCTGTCGGTGACCGACGACGGCGAGCTTGGGTGCGCAGACACCATCAGCCTCTCAGTTCGTGCCAACCCCACCATTATTTCGACGAGCCCAAGCGATGACACCGTGCTCACCGAAGGGGAAAGCGTCATGCTCTTGGCCACGGTAACAGACGTCGAGGACCGGGCAGACCAACTCAGTATTTCGTGGACTTCCGCAATTGATGGGCCGCTTGGCTCGGTCACCGCGGACACCTTGGGCTTGGGTACCTTGTTCGCAGAGAGCCTGAGTCCGGGCACCCACACCATCACCGTGACCGTGACCGACACCGATGGGATGTTCGACTCCGTCACCCACACCATTCGGGTCAACCAACCCCCCACCCAGCCGGTGATTTCGCTCTCGCCTGAGGCCCCATCCACCGCAGACGACTTAAGGGCGACCATCGACCTAGAGAGCATCGACCCAGAAGGTGCAGGGGTTTCCTATCGCTTTGTCTGGCGTTTAGACGGTGCGCTCTCACTGAGTTCAACCACCGATTTGCTCCCTACTTTTGCCACCCAAAAAGGCCAAGAGTGGCAAATCGAGATCACCCCTACCGACGGTGAGGCCGAGGGCCCCTCCGCCACAGCCAGCGTGGTCATCCAAAACAGTTTGCCCACCGTGAGCACCGCGACGATTAGCCCAGCCACACCGCTCAGCACCGACACCTTGACCTGCTCGCCCAGCGGTATCGCTGATGCAGATGGGGACCCGGTGAGCCTGTCCACCCTTTGGATAGTCAACGGCACCGACGTCGACACCGGGACCGACACATTGGGCCCCACCCTCTTTCCGGGAGCTGCCAACATTCAGTGTCGGCTCACCCCCCACGATGACGAGGGCTCGGGTGAAAGCATCTATTCAGCGTCTGTCTCTGTGAACGCACCGCCTGTGCTGCACGGAATCTGGCTAAGCCCAACCACAGCGACCGTCGAAGACACCCTGGTGTGCGATTTGGGCCTGGTCACCGACACCGATGGAGACCCCGTATCGATCGGCTTTGAGTGGTTCAGCAACGGCATCGACTTGGGGGTCAGCATAGACAGCCTGAGCGCGGAAGGCCTCGCCAGGGACGATGTCTTGCATTGCCAGGCCACCCCCCACGACGGCCACGAGCCTGGCGACACACTGGTCTCCGAATCACTGACCCTCACCAACGCCCCGCCAAGCATCAGCACCATCACCATCAGCCCGGATGACGTCCGCACCAACACCGTGCTTACCGCCAGCGTCTCCACCTCAGATGCCGACTTGGACCCATTGATTATAGAGTACACCTGGCTGGTCAACAGCGCCCCCCTCGCCGGTCTTGGCCCCAGCCTAGACGGTGCGCTCTATTTCGACAAAGACGATACCGTCTCCCTGAGCGCAGTGGTCCATGACGGCGTCGACTCCAGCCTTCCGTGGGTCACAGACCCTGTGGTGGTCCAAAACACAGCACCGGCCACGCCCTCGGTGTCCATCGCCCCCGAGTCACCCGCTGCTGCCGTCGATGACCTGATCTGTAACCTGGACTTTCCGCCTACCGATGACGATCTGGACGGGCTCACCTACACCATCACCTGGACCCGAGATGGCGAGGCCTTCACCGCCACAACCGACACACTTCAACCTGGCGACACCATCCCAGGCCATGTCACGTGGGCCGGTGAGCTTTGGTCCTGTACAATCGTCGCCCACGATGGCACAGACTCCAGTCCCCCTGCCTCGGCCGAGATTAGCCCAGAGTGGCAATTTACCGGCTGGGGAGATGAACCCTTCGCGCTCACCGATGGAGACGCCCACCTCGTCGGCACAAGCCTACTGGCCAATGCCGGTGAGGCCATCGCGAACGCTGGCGACCTCGACGGGGATGGCATGCTCGACATGCTTGTCGGCGCGCCCCAAAACGATGAACGCGCCCCCAACGCCGGCAAGGCCTATCTCGTGCTCGCCAGCGATTTTGTGGGCTCTGACACCATTTTATTGCCCACCGCATACCAAAGTTTTGAGGGTGTCGAGACGAACGGACGTCTTGGATTTGCCCTGGCCGGAAATGGAAACGTGGGCGGCGACGACCGTCCTGACGTCGTGATTGGCGCCTACGGGCGGGACGTTTTTCAACCCGATGACGGCATGATTGGCGTGTTTTGGGACGGTGGGCCCCCTAGCTCAACCGCCCTGCTCTTGGATGATGCAGATGTCATCCTACACGGCGGCACAGACCGAGAATTGGCCGGCTACGCCCTCGCCTTCATCCCCGATATGGATGGCGACAGCCTAGACGAGCTCCTGGTGGGTGCGCCTCATAATGACAGCGGAGGCAGCCGCTCCGGAGCCGCCTACCTGGTGGCTGGCGCCGAGCTCAACACTGCGGGTACAATTGACCTCTCAGACATGCCACAGCTTTTCGGCGAAACCGGCTTGGACCGCGCAGGGGACAAAGTGCGAAGTGCTGGTGACGTGGACACAGACGGCATCACAGACCTGTTGATCTCTGCGCCATTTAATGAGACCGGTGGCAACAAAGCCGGCCGCGTTTACGTCATCTACGGCGTCGATGCCTTGAGCTACACCACCTTGCTATTGACGGATGCTGACATTCGAATCGAGGGCGAACAGGCATTCGACGAGGCCGGCACAGGGCTGAGTGGTGGCCACGATATCGATGGAGATGGGGCGCCTGAAATCATCATCGGCGCCCCATTGAACGATGCGGGCGCAAACAATGCTGGGCGCGTGTACATATTTTGGGGCGCGTCATTGGGAATGAGCGAATCGGTTGATGCGGCCGATGCCGATATCATCTTCACCTCCACCGAAGAAGCCGGCCAGTTGGGCACCTCTGTCTCCGCAGCCACCGATGTAGATGACGACAGTTTAGCCGATGTCCTCATTGGCTTTCCGGGCTCAAATATAGGCGGCCCAGAGGCTGGTGCTGCCCTGCTCTTTCAAGGCGAAATGCTCGGTGGCGGCGGTGTATTTAGCCCCGATGATGCAAGCTTTGTCTTTTATGGGACCGGCGCTGCCGACCACGCCGGTGAAACAGTTCTCGGCATGGGGGATATCGATGGAGACGGCGTTGGCGATATCGCCGTGTCAGAGCCCGACGATACAACCATTTACGGCAACAAGACCGGCACAGTCCACCTGCTTTTCGCCCCTTGAACCCGACCCAAATCCAGCTTGACCAGGCGACTCAGTCCAGAGACTCAAACGGGGCGCACATCTCGGCAATAAAGGGCATATCTGGCTCCAACTCATCGATGGCCCACCCGATGGCTTTGGTAATATCGCTCATGCCAGGCACCATATTGAGTGGATTGAGGCGCCGTTTCAAATCGTAGATATGATGTGCAAACGGGTGATTGCGCACAACGTTCGGCCGTACGAGCTGCTGAACTGGATAAAAAATCGGGCTCAACGCACGGGGTGCGAAACAATCCATGGCCAGCACAAAAGGGTTCCTGCGGACGATTCGCCCAGCCATCACCTCAGCGTAAGCTGGCCGACACGGCAGGTTGTTGACGACCCCACCCTCCAACAACCGGGTGATGCCCGTCGCACCGTATAAATCGTCCAACAATCGGCGCATGGCTTCATCTTGGCGGTAAATATCGTAGTGAATCAAACCCGGAATCGCACTCGAAAACCCGACCGCATCGATCACATCGGCTTGTCGCGTGACCTCATCTGCACCAAAAACGACCTCTCGCAGCGCCTCTGGGGTGCTGATTAACTCCTTGAAAATCCCGGCTATCCGACCCACGCGGGCCAAGCGCGAGCGACGAAATACCTGACCGGGCCCTGCAAAATCATCCAAAAAGTGCTCATAATAATCCAAGTCGTGCTTGAGTCCGTCGACGGTAACCCCAGCCACCACCACCAACATCGGGATCTCGAGGTCCGCTAAGGTCATCGGCTGGCCGGACTCTGTTTCAAACAGATGACCGATGGCGGACCTCAAGTACAGGCGAAACGTGGCTGGCAGGCCATAACGACTATCCAAATCGAGCACACGAAAGACCTTCGACCAACTCAGGCTTTCCCCTGCTGCCACCATGGGGGCCAAGTCAAACACCTTGGTTCGGGCCCTGAACAAGCCCATCAAGGCTCCGATAGAGGTACCGGCCACCAGCTCCGGCTGAAGCCCATAGCGATTGCACAAGGTGTAAACCCCTGAGTAGCCGTAGCCAGAGCCCCCACCCCCGCCGGACACCATCACCAGCTGACGGGTGCACACCTCCGCCTCTAAACTCTCTGGGTCGATGGCAGCCGTTGAAAAAAGGGTGGCCCGCTCAGCCTTGGTGGCCTCTACCAACGCGGGTAGGACCGCAGCCAGCGCACCCACAACACTTGCCTCTGGGCCGGCGAATATCGGTCGTAGCGCTTCTGCCACCCGCCATCGATGGGGAGCCAAACGCCCTGCGAGTTCGACATCATCCCCAGACCATCGGCGCACCACGGTGAGCTTGGCGAAAGAGAGCACATAGCGCACGGCCGCGTACACAGAGGGCTGGAGCGCATCGGGGTTGGCCACCCGCCCAGCCACCACCATGGCCTCGATATCCTCGATCGGGCCTCGTATGTCTAGGTGGGTGTCAGCATTCATGGCGCTCATGGCCTAACCCCATCAGACGGCCACATCCGGTCAAGGGCCACCTCAACATCGGTACACCGTTGGGGGTTCCAATCGTCAGGAAAGAATGCACAATAGTCATTCCGAACAAAGCGCTGACCGATAAGCACGATTGCACCGACATCTTCAGGGCCCCGAATCACCCGCCCAGCAGCCTGCACCACGCGAGCCATCCCCGGTACTTGGTAGGCATAACGAAACCCATTTTCATAAGTCTCCTGGTACCAGGCGGCCATCAACTTGCGCTCTAAGCCCACCGCGGGCAAGGCTGGGCCAACGATGACTGCAGCCAACAGACCGGCGCCTGGCAAATCAATGCCCTCAGCGAAGATGCCGCCCAAGACCCCCATCAACACATGGTTTTCCCCCAAGGCCAAGGTGTCCAAAACCCGAGCGCGGTCAGCCTCATCCATGTTTCTCTCTTGAAAAATCATTGGACGGCCCGTCAACCCCATCAAGCCCGCAATGCTGTCGCGCAGTGCAAAGCTCGAGAAAAATACTGCGACATTTCCCGGAACCGCGCGGATGGTCGCCTCTACGTGGGCCGCGATTGCAGACGCATACTTTTCCCGTTTTCGGTACTCCGTCGACACATCTGCCACCACCAAAACCCGACGATTTTCCGGCGGAAAAGGGCTTTCGTACTCAGCCAAAAATGCCCGCTCCTCGCTGAAGCCCAACACCGATGCATAAAAATCCATAGGCTTTAAGGTGGCGCTCATGATGACAGTCGCGAAAAGCTCATCAAAAATCGGCCGAAGCACCGGCGCGGGGTCCCGGCATAGCAACATAATTCCTGGTGGATTTCGACTGCCTTGGGCACGATAAATGAACACAGTTTCGTCGCCTGCCCGGTCAAGGGTCGACCGCATACGAGACAAAATACGTCCAATATCAGAAAACAAATCGGCTTCTTCAAACGGTGAGTACTCTGCTTTTAGCCAAGAATAATCCATTCCAAGCGCCTCAAATCGGCCTGAAAATCCCGCCACATCTGCGGCACTAATACCATCGTCTAGACGCAGGCCCATCTCCGCCTTTCGGGGAAGAATCGACAAGGCCTCATCGACCCAATCCAGCAGCTCCCCGAGCAGCTCGGCGCACGCTCCAAAAGGGGGCAGCACATCCAAAATATCGAGCGCTTGTACGATATCGCCCCGTTTGAGCTCAGGTGAGGCATAGCCTCTGGCCCGCTCTGGAAGGTTGTGGGCCTCGTCGACAATGACAATCCAATCGCCTGGGTCATCTGCCATTGGCCCGATACGTCGGGAAGGATCAAAAGCGTAATTATAGTCCCCAATCACCACATCTGCGTCTCTACACAAGGACATCGAAAGCGCGAACGGGCACACCTCAGCGGCCAAGCTCTCCTCGCTCACGGTGTCTGGGTCTGGCACCCGAATCACACCGTCAGTCTCAGCCCAAAGCGACCCCTCCACACCACTGCTTCGCACCTTGTCGTGATGCCCTGCGGCGAACCGGCAACAGTCTGGTCGACAACTGACCACGGTGTTCAAACACGCCTTGTCACGGGCCCGAATACTCAAGGCCTTGATCGGTAAACCCTCAGCACTGATGCGCCTCACCGTGTCTTCCACCATTCGCTGCTGGGTCGTTCTCGCGGTGGCAAAATAGACTCGCCGATTGCTGCGATAAGCCGCCACGAGCACCCCGTGCAGCACGCCAGCCGTCTTGCCGATACCTGTGGGTGCACTCAAGAGTAAATGCCCTCCCCTGCCCACCACCTCCTCCACTTGCTCGCTGAGTTCAAGCTGAAATGGCCGGCGTGTCGGGTGGGCGAAGGGCACAGAAACCGAACGGCGGCGCGCAAACCAAGCCAACTGGGCCTCGCGCTTGTCAAGAATCCAACCCAGGCGTTTGAGCAGACAAGCCCCAAATGTCGGGTCTGGAGGCACATGCAGCAAATGCTGGGTCCCGTCGCGCACCGAGATCAACACCAAGCGACCGATGACGGTTTCCCCCCGGTCTTGAAGTGCGTGCATATACATCTGTAGCTGCAAGACTGCATTGGGCATATCGGCCAAACCCAGTGTGCTCAGACGATCGTGGCCGAAAGCTGAGGTCTTGATCTCTTCGACAACGAGATGACCCCCTTCTCGGCTTAGACCATCCATCCGCCCTGAGATCACCACCTCCCAATCTCCGACCATCAGCCGATGGCTCATCGACACTTCTTGATCAAATTCGGGGTCCTCATGGGCTCGATGCCCTTGGTAAACGCTGTGCGCAGTGACCCCAGCGACCATCCGGGCACGCCCCGAAAAGCCACTGGACATGCTCAAATGCCCCAGAGCTGGTCCAGCGTCGATCACATCATGTACGGACATTTTCAAGGTCCGTTCGTCGTCGTTAAATCGGAGCAAGTCGAAGCCTCAACAATAGGTTGGCTCCCTTAACCGAGGCCAAGCCTGCGGCGAGGGGCCACTGAGAGTGCTAGGTACCGCCAAAGATGGAGGTCGAGATGGGGGTTGAGGACACAGCGTGGACATCACTCAAGACACGAATTTGCGAATTGGAGGCCTTAGAAGCGGTCATCCAGCTTTTGGAGTGGGACCAACAAACCATGATGCCCCCTGGCGGTAGCGCCCATCGGGGCGTACAACTGGCCACCATATCAGCCTTGATGCACGACAAGACTTCCGATCCCCAACTGGGAGAGTGGCTTGGCGTGCTGAGCGACTCGGACGACCCACACGTGATGGCGGCAGTGCGTAATTTGGGCCGCAGCCACCGACGGGCGGTTCAAATCCCGAGCCGCTTGGTCGCAGATATCGCCACCGCCAGCAACGTAGGCTTTGGGGCCTGGATGGCGGCCCGCGAGGCGAATGATTTTGGACAATTTGAGGGTGCGCTCGAACGATTGGTGAGCCTGCGCCGGGATGAAGTCGCCTGCCAAGGTCCAGCCGCGCACCCTTATGACCACTTGCTTGAGCAATATGACCCCGGCTCAACCACCGCCCAACTTCAGCCAATGTTCGCCCGTCTCCGGCCCGAACTCGCCAACTTTATCGACACCGTGTCTTCAAGACCACGCCCAAAATCCGTGTCTGGCAAGTGGGCAGTCAACGATCAAAGGTGCTTCTCACATTCTGTCATCTCAACCCTCGGCTTTCGCCTAAACGACGGGCGACTCGACAGCGCAGCGCACCCTTTCACCGTGGGCATGGGCCGTAACGATGTGCGCTTGACCACTCACCTATACGAAGACGACCTGCTGGGAGGCCTCACCGGCACCATCCACGAGGCTGGCCACGGCATGTACGAGCAAGGCCTACCCGCCGACCTCGCCGGCACCTCCATCGCAGCAGCTGCGGGCATGGGGCTTCACGAGAGTCAAAGTCGGTTTTGGGAAAATGTCATCGGCCGCTCATTGCCCTTCTTTGAGTGGTTGGTACCCCTGATCAAACAACACTTCCCCGACGACAACTTGAGCCCTGCCGACTGGTATGGGCATGCCAACCGGGTGGAACGCTCTCTGATTCGAATCCAGGCCGATGAAGCCACATACAACCTCCATATTATCATCCGATTCGAGCTTGAGTTGGCCCTGCTTTCGGGCGAGTTGAGCGTGGCGGACCTGCCCGATGCCTGGAACGCCGCATACAGAGACCTCCTCGGCGTTAGCCCTGACAGCCCCAACGACGGCGTGCTCCAAGATGTCCACTGGTCCAACGGGCTCTTTGGGTACTTCCCCAGCTACACCATCGGCAATTTATACGCGGCCAGCTTTCGCTATCAGATGCAAGATGATGTCCCAGATATGTGGACGAATGTTGCCGACGGGGACTTTGGTCCCGTGCTGGCATGGCTCAGAGACAAAGTACACCGTCATGGCCACAGCCTTGATGCACCCGATATTTTCCGGGCAGCCGTCGGCGATCGTGACCCAGTGGCCGATCTCATGGCCCACCTCAACGAACGCCAGGCCGCGCTGAACTTGAACTAACCCTGCGCCTCACGCCGCCGAGGGATCAACAGTCCGGGCAACTCTGGGCAGGGTGGCTCTCCACCACATCATCAGGGTGAAAGCTCCCCTCCCCCGTTTCGTCAAAGGACACGTAGCCAATCTTCCAGCGATGAGCGCTATTCATAGACGCCGTCATCGTGTCAATCAGCTCACCGTTGATATATATCGACGCTGTGGCGCGGGTCTCACCCCCACCATGATCGGCATAATAATGTGCTCGGATATAGTATTGCATCGCCTGTGGGTTCATCACATTGATGTTTTCAGGGCCATAGCCGCTGGTGTTGTCCAGGGCATAAACCGGGGTTCCCCAAGCGGCTGGCCAGCCGGGAACAGGCGTACAAAACGAGCAGTCCATACAGCCCCACATGCTCTCGCCGTCGGGGATCATATGCAAGTCGAGGTCGGAGTTTGGGGTGTCCCAACTCAGAGCCACGTACAGTTGTTCATTCGGGATAATGTCGGCCACACACACCGCAGGCTCTGAGGCGATGCCATTGAAATCGGTGACAATCAGCTCAATTTGGTAGACCCCTGCCACATCCAAAAACAGCTCTGGGGCTGGCTCGGTCGGGTTGCGAATCGATGTCCGAGAAAGCTCCGGCCGGTCGAGTAAGGTCCACGCATAGTCAAGGGGCTCGGTGTCTTCGGTGTCTTCGGGGTCTTCACTCTCACGGCCATCCATCACCACAGTTTTGGGTGGGGTATTGGCTGCGATGGCATCGCAATTTATCTTCGCGATTGGAAGCTGGTAGTCATCGCCACCATCTCCGCCGAGAAACACCACTGTGACCTCGGGCTCATCAGGGTCAGTGGAGTTGATCACCAGGTCTGTGGCGTGGCCAGAATCGACGTCGGCTGGAGAATATTCGGCGATAACCGTAAACTCACTACCCGCGGCAATCGCTTGTCCTGCGGGGTCGGTGACCAGGCTAAACGGACCATCTTCTAGGCGGACGTCGAGGATGTTGAGCACACCATCGCCCGCGTTGTAGATGGTGAAATACTGGGTGGCGGTTGCGCCAGCGGCCACAAGCCCAAAATCAATGGATCCTGAAGACAATTTGATGTCCGGCGTGGAGCCCTTTGCCCCGGTACCATCGATGTCCATCTCGACAAAGCGGTGATCTTCGTCGGAGCTTTCCACATCCAATCGCGCGGTGTAATGCACATATTCTTGAGGGGTGAACGTCAACTCGAGCTCGGCATACTCGCCAGGGGAGATTCGTTCCAGTTCGTCAACGCCGGAGAGCTCAAACACCCCCTCGTGGGCTGCCGCGACCTTCAGTTGCACATCGACAATATCCAAAGCCCCCGACCCAGCGTTCAAGATCTGAACCGTCTGAGTGACCGGGTACAGTCGCAAAACCTCACCGAAAGACATCAGCCCAGGAGCGATGACAATTTCGGGATTTAAACGCTTGACTGTGGTCTCGGAACTACCGGTACAGGCGGCCAAAATAAGTGCAAAAATCAGGGCGCTTCGGTTCATGACTACTCCGCTTCACATTCGCGAATGGTAGAGATAGATGCAGGTGAATCGCTTGGGACAAACAAGGCTTCATCACCTTCGATTCGAATATGTCCCGCCGACCAAAAATAGTTGTGCACCATGGTGGTCGACCGGGTCTCGGTGATTTCACCGTTCATATAAATGGTAATGGTCGCCTCGGTGGTCATGCCGCCGTTATCGGAAAAATAGTGCACACCAATATGGTAAGCAGTGTCCGTTAAGTCCGTAATGTTGACGGTCTCTGGGCCAAAGCCATCTTCTTCGTCACCGGAGTGCACCCCGGTGCCTCCGCTCGACCAACTGAGCTCGGTATTGCAGTAGCTCAAGTCGTCTGCACCAAACCATAGGCCACCATTGGGCACCACATGAAGGTCGACATCGGAGTCGTGTGTGTCCCAAGTGAGGGCGATATAGAGGGCTTCGACTGGCCTGGCCCGGATGGTGTGCTGCGCGGGGGCGCTGCTCATGCCCGATTCGTTTCGGACCACAAGCTCCACGGTGTAACTTCCGGCAACATCGATATCGATATAGCTCGCTGGGGATGAAGGGCTCACAAGGCTCGCATTGCTGTGGCTTGGCCCGTCGATAAGCCGCCACGCGTAGGTGAGGGTATCGTCGCCATCGCCATCGCCAAGGCGACTGCCCGAGCCATCGAGCATCACAAGCTGAGGCGGGTTGACCTCGGTCTCTCCGGTAATCACCGCGGTCGGATAATCGCTGTCCGGTCCACCGTCGCCCCCCGTCATGGTGACATTCACCTCGGGTTCGTCGGGGTCATCACTCAAAAAGGTGAGGGTGCCCGAATGGCCAGTCATGCCACCATCTGGGGTGTAGGTCAGCAACACCGTGGCAGCACCTCCAGCAGCGACTGTTTGTCCCATCGGATTGTTGAGCACAGCAAAGGCTCCCGATCCGGCTTGCTCGGTGCCATGAATCGTGAGCGGGCCGTCTCCGACGTTGTTGACGAGTACATAGGCTGTGGCCGTCTCGCCGGTGCTGATGGTCCCAAAGTCAACGCTTTCCACATCGAGCGCAATATCTGGCTGTGGCCCGACTACGCCCAACCCTGTGATGGGTACGGACAATACCGGCTGGTCCTCATCGTTGCTCTCGATAAGTAAATTGACTGAGTAGTCCTGAAATGCCGTGGGCTCGAAATGTACTGTCACCGGCCAAGTGTCGGACGGGCTCAACGCCAAAAGCTCAACCGCCACCCCATCGTCATCGACCGGCATATCGAAGGCAATCGTGATCGCGTCCGAGTCGGTCTCGAGGCTAATGCCTGTAATCTCAAGCGTGGCCCGCCCAGCGCTGACGACTTGAATCTCGCGCTCAATGCGGTGGCCTGGCACCACCTCACCAAAGGCGATCTCGCCAGGTGCCACAGAAACACTGGGCGTCAAACGCGTGATCTTGGTTTCGGGGGGAGCACAAGCCGTGAAAACAAAAACGAGCAGTGAAATAAGTGTGGTGCGCATGGTATCTGAGTAATGGTTGAAGCAGGTCGGGCCCACTTGTGGTTATGATGTGCCGGTCCACATCCTACACGGCGCGAGGCCGGCTTGTGGAAACGAACTGTTTGGTGTGACATGCATTCATTGTTTCTTCTGCTTTTATCCTGCAAAGGCTGCGGCGCTTGGTGGGTCATGCCCCAGTTGCCACAGGTCCAACCTGAGGAACCGTCCCCTTTTGACACGGCTGTGGATGACCCCGATCCAGAGGACAGTGGCGATATTCCATTGCCCCCACCCTCGGCTTGCGCAAACGTCGAAGCAGAGCCGAACGGCGTTAACGAGCCCCAAGACCTGCCCCTTGAGGCCTGGATGTGTGGCATATTTGGCGAGCCGATCGACAATGACTACTTCGCCTTTAGTATAGAAGAAGCATCTTGGCTTCGGGTTTGGGTTCGCGCCGCTGAGCTCGGCTCTTTTGCCAACCCACGTGCATTTTTGCTGGACGAAGACGACGGCGACTTTAGCGCCAGCTTTGAAGACAGTTACCTCTCCCAAGACATCGACCGCACTTTCAAGCTCGACCAGGCACGCGACTTGAAGATTGGCCTGCTCGAGCAAGAGATCGGTACCACCCAATTCGGGCCAGACTTTGAGTGGCGCATGCGTGTGAGCGTGGTCAAAGCACCGGTCACTTGGAACACCGAGGAAGCTGTCGACGACGAGGGCGACGATTTCAACAACAATTCCGCATCGCCAGACATGGTCTTTGATGGCGACCGGGTCTTTGGGCGTATGGAGAAGGTCACCAACGACTGGTATGCCATCGACCTCACCGATGAACGCACGGAAGTGGTGATTCAGACCGACGCCTGGATTCATGGCTCCCCGCTCAACCCAGAGCTTTTGGTCAAAGACCCCGATGGCGACACGATCGCCTATGCCTACACCCACGACAATGCTCAAAACTTCGATGCATTGGTGTCTTTCACCGCCCAACAAGCTGGTGAATACCTTATCAAGCTCAGCCCCGTCGATGGATTCGGCGGCCAACCATACTGGTATGTGCTCGATGTAAGCGCTGTGGTCGTCCCATCTGCGGTCGATACCGGCATCGACGATTAAATGGCCTGAGGCCTTGGAGATTTTATGACCCGTTTAACTTTATTTTCTTTGGCAATCCTGATCGGATGCAGCACTAAAGATTCCGGTGCCACCGACACCGATGCGGTCGGCGAATCCAACACAAACACCGACACCGGAACCGAAGCAGACACAGGGTCCCCTGCGCTTTGCACCGCAGACATCAAAGGGCTCGACCCACAAGATACCGACGACGGTTGGTTTTACCGAGATCGCCTGACCGTCGAGTTCGAGGTGGTGCCCGAATTTGAGGCCGTTAGGTTTTCGTTGACGGACGCCTCCGGTGCTGACGTCCCTTTTACGGTCACCTGGAACCCCGAGCATAGCCTCGACGCTTATATCGCCGCCGATCTCACAGGCTCCACCGTGTACACCCTGAGCGTCGGGTGTCAAAACGACATGAGCGCCACCTTCCAGACCAGCGAATACGGCAGCCCCTTCGTTGGGGACCCAACTACCCTGGTTGGCAATGTCTACGAACTCGACCTGCCCAACGCCAACTTTACCGAGCCCCCAGCCGTGGGTGCATTGCTCGGCTCCTACTTGACCTCACCTTTATTGGCCAGCGTCCAAGCCGTCACGGATGATGCGTTGACCTTATTGGTCGCTCAAGGCATTTGGGACGAAGACGGCATCGCTCACCAAGACATGGGCACCGGCACCTACGACTTTCCGCCAGCCGACTTCAGCGCAGCGCCCTTCTTTGTGGCAAGCACCGACTTGATAGACATCGTTTACCAAAGCGGGTCCACCACCGCGAACATCCCCATGCACAATATGCGTTTGGAAGGCACCTTCGCCCCCGACGGCACTTCCCTCGGCGGCGCCTGGATTGGCGGGCTGGTGGATACCCGCAACTTGGGGCCCTTGCTGGAGATTGGCGATAGTGGCGACGACGAGGTGGTCTGCGAGTACCTGTCCGTCTTTGGTGTGGACTGCATCGACTGCGGAGATGGCGACGAACTGTGCTTGTACGTAGAGGCGCACTTTGGCGATGCGGACTTGGTCCCTGGTCTCACCCTCGATCCCGACCCACTGGGCCGCTGATAAGCACGGGGGCGTTCATGGTCGGAGCCTTCATTTCGGGTGGCGCGCTGATTGGGTTTTTACTGCTCAGTTTTTTCCTCCCAAGAGACCGAAGCCAAGGGGTCGTCACTGGTGACACCGCCATCAACGTGGCGAATGGCTTGTTGCTCTTCGGACTTAAGTTGACCGGCATCACCTGGGTGGCCAGCCGGCTTCAGATCGGGTGGATGGAGGCTTCGGTCCTAAGCCACCCATTCCTCCAGTTCTTGGCCGCCTTTTTCCTATTGGATTTTAGCCGTTATTGGCTGCATCGTGCCCACCACCGGCTGCCCTGGCTTTGGTTTTTTCATCGGGTCCACCATATGACAGAGCGCTTGGATGCCACTGCTGGCCTCCGGATGCATATCGTTGATTTTATTCAACTTTCACTGCTTCCAGTCCTCCTATTTAGCGCGCTACTCAACACATCCTCGTGGGCGGCTTGGGTGCTTCCCGCGGCCTTGGCGGTTGGCGTTCTTTTTGATGCTTTTGAACATGCCAACTTAAGATGGCACCCTCAACACCCCGGTGCGCGCATCTGGGGCACAGTGTTCAACCATCCCCACTTTCATGCGTGGCACCACACCAAAGACGGCGCCCGCTGCGATGGAAATTATGGCAACGCCTTGGTGATTTGGGACCGGGTTTTTGGGTCAGATGTCACGGGTGATGAGCTCCCCGAAGCATACGGGCTTGAGCCAGACCAAGCCTTGGTCAACGGGATCGTGGCCATGCAATGCTTGAAGCGACAGAGAACCTGATGCGCCTTCGCCTTGGCATAATTCTTGTCGTCACGATGGCGTGTCTGGCAGCTGTGCTGTCCCAAATTGAATGGGAGCACGCCAAAGGGGCCTTGCAACAGACCCAGTGGTGGACTTTCGGTCCTGTTTTACTGTGCTATCTGATCGCCCACGGCTTTCGGACACTTCGTCTTGGGGCCTTACTGGGCAGCCCAATTCCGTTTCGCTCCCTATTTGCCATCAACAGCGTGGGCTTTTTGGCGATCAATGTGGTGCCGCTTCGGTTGGGGGAATTGGTCCGGCCAGCGATGCTCGTAGAACGCCACGGGCTCAGCTTTGGTCAGGCCATGGCGGCAATCGTGATGGAGCGGCTGCTCGATATGTGCACCCTATTGGTGATGCTGCTCGGACTCAGCTTTTGGGTGGCGCTACCCGCAGAGGGCTTGATGGTTCAGGGCATCGATGTGATCGGAGCAGGCCAGCGCTTCGCGGGGGTCATCGTGGCCTTGGGCTGTGTGTTTGGGGGGCTCTTGGTATGGATTGGTGAGCCAGCCATCGCCCGGCTTGAGACCACGCCATTTTTGGGGCGCTCGTCATCCTTTGTTCGCCGTTTTCGAGAGGCGATCATCAGCTTGTTGGCCACCCCGCTGACCCTGCTCAAGGTCGTGGCCCTCACCGCAGCACTTTGGGGCACCACATTGCTGGGCATCGGCGTCTTTATGTGGGGCTTTCCGGGCATCCCAAGCACAGTGGGCGCGGTGAGGACCACCTGGTCGATCACACTGGCTGGCA
>DBIS01000311.1 GCA_002296975.1 Deltaproteobacteria bacterium UBA796
CTGACCCACTTTGTGGCATGAACTCAGCTTTGTCTCCGCCCAAGCCGTATGCGAGGGCGATGGCGTCTGCGATTCGGCTGGTGTGGGTCGTGCCCGGGGAAAAGCGGTCAACCACCAGGTGCATACCTTGGAGAGGGGTGTCTGGGTCGAGTGTGCATTCGGCGGCTTTACCGCTGAGCTTGGGGTTCCAAACTCGGCCAAATCCATCGGCCAAGAGGTCTGTGGCGCTGGCACTGGGGGGCAGGGAGCAGAGCAACCAGCCTGGGCCTGGATTTAAGTCCCGGAGTTGGAGAGCGGCCTCGCTTGGGGCGAGGCCATCGATGGGGACGTGGCAGCGTGGGCAGTGGGCCTGGCCAATGCGCGCATAAAGCAGTCGTGTGGTGTCGTACAGCTCGGTGACGGTCGCCACGGTTGAGCGCGGGTTGTGGCTTCTGTTGCGCTGATCGATGGCGATGGCGGGTGCGAGCCCTTCGGTTTCATCCACCGGCGCTCGCCCTGTTCGCCCTAAAAACCGGCGGGCGTAGGTGGAGAGGCTCTCAACATAGCGCCGTTGTCCTTCTGCAAATAGGGTGTCGAAGGCCAAGGATGTCTTTCCCGAGCCGCTCACCCCCGTCACCACGGTGATTTTTTCGGCTGGAAATCGAACGTTGATACCCTTCAAATTATGGGTGTGGACGCCGGTGAGCACGATGTCTTTTGTCTTGGTGCTTTTCGCGGTCTTGGCGCTGGCCTCGGGCAGTGTGGTCGGCTTCTTAGGGTCTCGATTGAGGACCGCTCGGAGCACTTTTCCGGTGGCGGTGTCCATGTTGGCGATGTGCTCGGGGGAGCCTTCGCCCACGAGGTAACCACCACTTTCACCGCCCTCGGGCCCCATGTCGATGATGTGGTCGGCGACCTTGATGACGTCTGCGTTATGCTCGATGACGGCCACGGTGTTGCCATGGTCAACAAGCGCGGCCAAAGCACCCAAAAGCCGCTCGACGTCTGCCATATGCAAGCCAGTTGTCGGCTCATCCAGCAGGTAGAGGGTGCGCCCAGTTGCGGGCCGATGAAGCTCAGTGGCGAGCTTGATGCGTTGTGCCTCGCCGCCAGAAAGGGTGGTGGACGTTTGGCCGAGGGAGATGTATCCAAGGCCGACCGAGTTTAGGGTGTCGAGGATGCGCTTGATTTTCTTATGCCGCGCGAAGAAGTCTCCAGCCGCTGCAATCGTCATGCGCAAAATGTCGTAGATCGTCTTTCCCCGATAGCGAATCTCGAGGGTTTCGGCGTTAAATCGTCGGGCAAAGCAGATGTCGCAAGGCACCTCGACATTGGACAAAAACTGCATCTCAATGGTTTTGATGCCGGCACCAGAACAGGGCTCACAGCGCCCGCCTGCAACATTAAAGCTGAACCTTCCTTTGGTGTAGCCCCTTGCGCGAGATTCAGGGACTTGGGTGAAGAGGGCGCGGATATGGTCCCACATGCCGGTGTAGGTCGCCGGGTTGGAGCGTGGTGTGCGACCGATTGGGGTCTGGCTGATGCAGACCACCTTGTCGATGTGGTCAAGCCCCTCGATGCACCCATAAGCACCGGGTTTTTCTTTGGCTTTGTGAAGGCTCATCGCCAGGCTGCGGTGGAGCACATCCATCATCAGCGTGCTTTTGCCTGAACCACTCACGCCGGTGACCGCGATGAAGGTGCCCAATGGGAATCGCACATCGACGGACTTTAGATTGTTGGCCGTCGCACCCTTGATAAAGAGGGCCTCACCATTGCCCACCCGGCGGGTTTTAGGAACGGCGATGGACTTTTCACCACGTAAATACGCAGCGGTCAGGCAATCGGATGCCATAAATTTTTGTGGGGTCGCTGCAGCGGTGATCTGACCGCCATCTTTTCCGGCGCCAGGCCCCACCTCTATCAAATAGTCTGCGCGCAGCATGGTCTCGGTGTCGTGTTCAACCACCAACACGCTGTTTCCCTTGTCTCTAAGTGCTTCGAGTGCGTCCAAAAGCCGGTTGAGGTCGCGGGGATGAAGCCCGATGCTCGGCTCGTCCAAAATATAGGTCACCCCCTGAAGTCCTGCTCCCACTTGAGAGGCCAGCCGAATGCGTTGGGCTTCGCCCCCTGAAAGCGTGCCAGCACCCCGATCGATGCTGAGGTATCCCAGACCCACTTGGTCCAAAAACTCAAGCCGAGCCTGAAGTCCTCGAATGATCGGTGTGCCGACCAGGGTTTCTGTCTCTCCTGCCAGCTTTAGGCTCTCAAAGAACCCTCTGGCCTGAGAAATGGTCATCTTGGTGAGGGCGTCGATGCTGTGTTCGCGAAAGCGGACTGCCCGGGCGATTGGGTTGAGGCGCATGCCGGCGCAGTCGCCACAAACCACGGCATCTCGGCAGGCACCTAAGCGGTTCATTTTGGACCATTTCCATGCGTGCTCAACCCCGCGCATGACGCCCCCCCAGGTCACCTTGCTTCTGCTGGTACGGGTGCCGTCATCTCGTTTTCGATCGGCGACGTAGGTGACGTCTGCCCCGAATAACAGGGCCTGCTGGTGCGATTCGGAGAGCGCACTAAAGGCGGTGGATGGGTCGATGCCGAGGGCCGCTCCGACTTGTGCGAGCGTGGGCCGACTGAGTGTGGTGAAGGGCAGACGCACATCGCCCTCGAGGACCGTCAGAAAGTCCATGAGGCCGGCGTTGGTATCGAGCAGGCGGTCCAGGTTGAAGTCCTCCAGGCGCCCCAGGCCATTGCATGTCTCGCACGCGCCTTGGGGGGCGTTGAAGGAAAACAAGCGTGGCTCCATCTCGGGAATAGAGATGTTGTGCTCAACACAGGAGCGTGAGGCTGAAAAAACCGTGTGTGACTCGCCGACCAAGACGGTGACCATGCCCTTTGTCATTTTTAGGGCAGTCTCGATGGCCTCCACAAGACGCCCGCGTTTATCAGCCCGCGCCCGCAGTCGGTCGACCACAATCTCGATGGTGTGCTTTTCGTACCTGGCCAAAGTGATGGGCGCTTCGAGGCTGCGGACCTCCCCGTCCACCCTTGCTCGGATAAACCCATTGGCCAGCGCATCTTTGAGGGTTTTCCGGTATTCACCCTTCCGGTGCCACACGACCGGGGCCATCACATGCAGCTTGGCGTCTGGGCTGGTGTTCAAGATTCGGTCGGCGATTTGACTGGCGCTCAATGTCGAGATTTCAGTCTGGCAAACAGGGCAGTGAGGGGTACCCAGGCGGGCCATCAACAAGCGCAGGTGGTCCAGAATTTCGGTGACCGTGCCGACGGTGCTGCGCGGGTTTCGATTGACGGTTTTTTGGTCGATCGAGAGGGTGGGGCTGAGGCCGTCGATGCGGTCGACTTTGGGTTTTTCCATCTGTCCTAAAAATTGCCGCGCGTAGCTGGACAAGGACTCCATGAACCGTCGTTGGCCCTCTTGGTAGATGGTGTCGAAGGCCAAAGAGGATTTGCCGGAGCCGCTTAGCCCCGTGATCACCACCAGTTGGTTGCGGGGAATGTCGATGTCGACATTTTTTAGATTGTGCTCACAAGCACCTTGGACACGTATAAATTCCACGCAGTCATCTATTGTGGCTGGGCCATGCACGCTCGCTTCAAAGGCTGAGAGGCGATAAACGGCGACTGGGAGGCCAGTGTGGCACGAAAACACAGCCCAGCTTTTATAGCCTTGGTCGCCCAGGCAAAGGCATGTATTCCTGAGGTTTCGGTTGCCGATGTGCTGGCGATGAGATCCCGAGGTGATGCCCTTACGGTGATCGACACCCGAGAAAAGTACGAATGGGACGCGGGGCATATTGACGGCGCCCTACACTTATCCAAGGGGACCATCGAGCGGGATATCGAGCTTGCAATAGGGGATATGAGTGCAGTGTTGGTTTTGTATTGTGGGGGCGGATACCGCTCAGCCCTGGCCACCGAAGCGCTGCGCAGGATGGGCTACACCAACGCGGTGTCCTTGGATGGCGGTTGGCGGGCATGGCAACACGATCAAAATGCCAGCTGAATCGCTTTAGTTCACCTCGACGATAATCCCTGAGACCGTGTGAGCCTCACCGTCGTACTCGAATGTCGTTTTTACACGCCGGACCATCCGTGACAGCCCAAGTTGTGCCGCGTCGACCAACCAGGTTTCAGGTGGAATGAGTCCTTCGTGGGTGGGGGTGCTGCCTCCGGCTGTGGTCGCCTCGAGGTGAATGACGAGGGGAGCAGTCGGCCGAAAATCCAGAGTAGCCCCGCCCGTGGAATCAATGCTCAACTGCAGGTCGTCCCTGGGGATGTCAATATCTCCAATACGGGCCCACTCAAGGCGCTGCGAACCTTGATGGTCCACGCCAATGGACACCCCATGCCCCATGATGACCAGGGTTTTTCGGGGCAAATTTGGAATGGAGTCACCCCCACGGTGGAAGGTCACAGCCTGGCCTTGAAAGATGCCCCCGCGTCGACCGGCGGTAAACCAGCCGTGGGACTTTCCGTGGGTAATGGCGCTCGCGATGGTCCATTGGCCCCCATCGATCACGGTCGTGGATATGGGCGGTTGTGGCCCACCGGGGTCTATGTAGACGATGGCGTTGGCTGAATCGTTCGAAAACCGCATTGTCCAGTGGTCGCCAGATTCAAAACGCCCCATCAGCGCGCTGCCTACTCGCACAGCATCGTGGGCAGGAGAGATGTCCACATCTGCCGGGCCTCCATCCATGCCGAACAGGATTGGGCTGGCGTGGCTAAA
>DBIS01000196.1:0-2497 GCA_002296975.1 Deltaproteobacteria bacterium UBA796
TCGAGCGACGCGTAAAGCGCAAGGCTCGCCGCAGAGGTCCGCCGACCAAGTGGGTGGATATTCGGCCCAATATCGAGTCCGTTGCCATCGAGCGTGCGACCGATTCGACGACATTGATTCGGGTGTCGTTGCGCACCATTGAAACCCGGGGCGCGAAAATTCGTGAAGTCTTGGGGGCGATGGGCTCTGACTTTTCAAAGGCGACGGTGGTCCGGATAAACACCCGATTTGTGGACACCTTGAAGCTTGGTCCGATGGCTGAGGGGCAAGCTGAAAATGTGGAATTGGCCCTGGCTTCGCCCACAAGCGTCACCCCTGAAATCCGCGCTTAGCGGTCGAATCTGGAGAGAGCCATGTTTGAACTCACTGAGGATCACATCGCACTTAAGGACGCTGCGGCAGAGGCGGCCAAAGCCATCTTGGGCGCCACCCTGAAGGCAGACGACGAGGCCGAGGTTTTTCGGGCAGAATACCTCCATGCGCTCGGGGAGGCTGGGCTTTGCGGCGTTCAATCTCCAGAGGAGTATGGTGGCTTGGGCTTGGGCTATACCGAGTACACGATCATCCTCGAGGAAATAGCAAAGGTGAGCGCGAGCTACGCGGTGAGTGTGGCCGTGACGGGCTTGCCCCAGGTGATCTTGTCGACCTTTGGCACAGCAGCACAAAAAGAGGCATTTTTACCCGCCCTGGCGATGGGCGAGAGCATCGGTGCTTTTGCGTTATCCGAGCCAGATTCTGGGTCTGATGCTGCTTCATTGCGGACGACGGCTGTGCTTGACGGTGAGCATTATCGCCTGAATGGCACTAAGTTTTGGATCACCCATGGTGGGGTCGCAGACTTGTATATTGTGATGGCGCGTACAGGTGGGCCAGGCCCGAGTGGCGTGAGTGCTTTCCTCGTTCCTGGCGATACAGAGGGCCTTTCCTTCGGCAAAAAAGAGGAGAAAATGGGGCTGCGCGCCTCGCCCACGGTCGAGTTGGTTCTTCGGGACGCGCTCATTCCTGCGGCGAATCTCCTCGGACAAGAAGGGGACGGCTTTAAAGTGGCCATGAGCGCACTGGATTCGGGTCGCATCACGATTGGCGCCATCTCAGTGGGGATAGCCCAAGCTGCATTGGATGTTTCGGCTGCCTACGCCACCAAGCGTAAGCAGTTTAATACAGCGATCATCGACTTCCAGGGGGTAGGCTTTATGCTGGCCGACATGGCGATCAAGATCGAGGCATCGAGGCTGATGGTTCAAAAGGCAGCGGGTTTGCGTGATGCTTCTAAGCCGTACAGTCAAATCGCTGCGATGGCGAAGTGTATGGCCACAGATACGTCGATTCAGGTCGCGACGGACGCGGTTCAAGTTTTGGGTGGCTATGGGTACACGCGCGAATATCCGGTCGAACGCTACATGCGGGATGCAAAGGTGATGCAAATCGTTGAGGGGACCAACCAGGTTCAAAGATTGGTGATTTCACGGTATCTAAAGCGTTTATACGCAGATTGACGCCTGGGCGGTAGAAGTTTTTTGCCTGAAGCCTGACCGCTCATGGTTCGGTTTCCGCTATACTGTCAAGCCGTGGGGGCGGTGAACCATCCGCCCGGATAGCGAGGAAGAATGAAGCAGTGCCCTGCGTGCCAGTCGACTTTCGATGAACAGGTCGAATTTTGTTTCCAAGATGGGACGCCACTGACTGTGGCTGACCCTGGCTTCGATCCGACTGCGTTGCCAGGTTCTGCCGCTGAGGTTCCAGCTGTCACAGTTGTGGCGTCCTCGCCAGCCAAGCCCAGGCGTGCCCGCCGCGGGATGTTTGGGCGACCTTCTGTGGCGGATATGTTGGCAGTGCCCCAACCTGGGGTCATTCCGCCGCCCGGTGGCAATCGCGTTGCAAAGCCTTCTGCACCGGTCGTGGCCCCGCCCACCGAGGCAGTCGCTCCGCCCGAGGCCATTTTTGAGGCAGTGGTGGAGATGCCTAGCCTGGCGAAAGCGCAGGATGTCCAAGATGAGGTCGCGCCACCTCCGAGGATTACAGTGCCAGCGTCTGCGATTGCGGTCGAAGTGCCGAGCGTCACTGAGCCCATTGATGAGCCCACGGAGGCGCCGCCTGGTTTTGAGCCCGAGGTGACGGCTTTAGATGATACTTGGTTTGGTGACGGAAGCGAAGCCATGGGTGAAGAGGCAACTCAGCCGATGGTGGACAGAACGGAATCAACACCAGACTTTTCTGATGTGACCGAACCGGTCGATGAAGACGCGACCGTTGGTTTTGACGATTCGTCGTGGTCATTGGGCGAAGTACCTGAGGAGTCGAAAGATAACGGCTCGAAAAAGCCAGTAGTTTGGGCTGTTTTGGGCTTGGCAGCAGTCGCCGTGGTGGTGATGCTCATGCCAGATTCATCATCGACGGACTTGCCGACGGTGCCCGAAGCCCCTGCCGTGAAGGTGGACGTTGTGCAACCGCCTGTTCAAGCAGAACCGGCGGTTGAGGTCGAGGCGGTCGAGGCGGT
>DBIS01000196.1:2848-5434 GCA_002296975.1 Deltaproteobacteria bacterium UBA796
CGAGGCGGTCGAGACGGTCGAAGTGGCAGCTGTCCCAGTTGCAGTTCCCGTCCCTGTCCCCGTACCAACCACACCACCGCCGCCTCCTCCGCCAGAGAAGGCAACAAAGGCGCCGCCCCCAGCGCCTGCCACGGCCAAAGCAGCAGAACCGACAGAGCGCATCCCATCACCTTGGACCGGAGCGCCTGCTGCAGTCCCTTCACAGCCAACTCAGGCTGCGTCTAATCCTTGGGGCGCCACCAGCGACACTCCATCTCGAGGGCGGGTGACTGTAACGACCGAGCCAGCAGGCGCGATGGTGTTTGTTGATGAGCGCCGTATCGGAAAGAGCCCTACCCAGACCGAGGTCAACTTCGGGACACATAAGATCCGCGTGGAGCTCTCCGATTACCTGGGCACGACCCGGGCGGTCAATGTGCAAGCGACCGAGGTGTCCGTTCCGTTTCGCCTGGAGGTCACTAAGATTTTAGGCCGTTGCAATCTTCTTGGTAGCCTCGGCTCCAAGGTTGAGTTGAATGGTCGCGCGATAGGGTCGATTCCGGTCACCGTGGATTGTGAGCCGGGCACCCTGAACTTTAAGGTCACACCAGAAGGCGGCGCGAGCTTCAACCTGACCCGAGCGGTCACCTTCTCTGATCCAGGTGAGACTGCAATCCTGTTCTTGACGCCTTAAAGCTGCAACTCAATCCAAAAATAGGTGATTGACGAAGACGGTTAAACCGTAGCTGGACAGCGCGGTCATCGCGACCAACTGTGGGGCTGAATAGGTGGCGTGGCCCGCAAGATAAACAGATGCTGCGGTCCCTGCGCCGACGGCCCCCATCGCGCTCACGAAGCCAATCTTGTTGCCCTGCTTGAGTGCGGTGTATCCAGGGACCGGCGTCCAAGCTGATGCCGCCATGTTGACCACAGTCTCGTTGCGTGGGGTCGGGGCTGTGGCCACCACTGGAATCTTGGGGATTTTCGCGCCATCTGGAGGGCTTAAAAACAGCGATTCATACAGGGCCGAGTTGATTTCACTTCTGTGTCTGACGAGGGTGTCTGAGTAGGGGACCTTTACCTGTTTTCTGGCTGCAGGCGTGGCAACGAATACCGACCGCACCATCAATATCCGTTCGGCCAGCCCGGCCTTGACTTGTCCCATCACCACCACATCGGCACCCACTGCTGTACCGTGGCGGGTAGCACATGAAATGTCGGTTCCACATAGCTGCAGTGCTGAGCGGGACACTTCGGCGGCGGACTGCTCGAGGTCGTCAACGGTTTGCGCTGTGAGTGCAGGTATGCTCTCGAGGACTCTCAATGCGAATAAGTGAGCAAGCAGACGGTCTTTCTCTGTGTTTTCATCTCCAGAGAATGGCAACACCAGGACCCGCCAGGGCTTTTGGCCCAAGTAGGCCTCAGTGGTGAGTGGTGCCATGTTTTTGAGGTCGGCTGGTGAAACGATGACGGTGCCCTGTGGCGTGGCCAGTACCATCTCAGTGGATGTGATATTTTTGATTTCAGCCGGCAATTTACGGCCATTCGCGAGGGTAATCTCGCGGTACTCTGCCCCAAAGGCGGTACTGCTGATACTGAGCGCTGCTGCGAGAAGATAGGGGGTCATTTTAGCTCCGGGCAGAGTGTATCGCCGGCACCGTCGACCGCTGGAACCATCGAGAGGTGTGCGGACCATGTCCAGTCTAGGTTTACGTCATCAGGCCAAAATCCGGCGATACCAATTCCGACTGGGGTGTTGGCCTGAACTGTGATGGCCCAGCGTGTTTTACCGGCTGGCTGATCAGCGCCGATGGGCTGTTGGTCGGCTGGGTGGACAAACACCGACACTGGCTCGAGGCAATCGTCGAGTTCGTAAAGGACTGCGTCGATTCGTGGCTCGTGATCGAGAACGTCATCCTGAGCGTCGAGTTGAAAGCAAAGAAGCCCCAACTCTGTGGGGTTCAAGGTGATCCAGTCCACGTCTCCGGTATAGGTTCCGGGCGCTGACGGTGGAAAAGCGAGGGCGTCTCCACACGGTGAGACCCGTGGGACTGAAGCATCAGGATTCCATCCGAGGCCGCTCAGGGTGCCTTCGACGATAAGTCCATCACCGACCTGGATGTCCATGGCTTCAGCCGGGAGGTCGTTCGGTTCCTGTTCTTCGGAAGTGTCGCTCCAATCCACCGTTAAGCCCGATCTTGGGTCTTCATTTGGCCCAATGGTTTTGGCATTGGTGCTCGGCATATTTTGGTACAGGGGCCAGTCTGCGCACCCAAAAACGCATGCGGCGAGCCCAAATATGGTGAAAAATCTGATGGAATGACGTTTGCTAGGCATGGCTACCTCTATCCGTTTTGAGCCAATACTGTAACGCGGTAGGCAGATGGGCTGGTCGAATGGTTCTAACGGGATAGTAGACCCGTCTTAGATTCAGGAGGTCCCTCGTGGCCAACCGAAAGGAACGTCGCGAAGCGGCACGTAGCAAAGACAATAACAACAACACCTCTGAGGTGCTTGAGCCTGATGCCGTGCTCGGTGGCGGAGAGGGCGGCGATGCCGTTCCCTTTCCTGACCATGAAGAGGATGTGTTGTTCAAGACTCAAATGC
>DBIS01000122.1 GCA_002296975.1 Deltaproteobacteria bacterium UBA796
TAAGAAGCCGCCAGGATTGGTGCGCAAGTCCAGGACTAGGCCCTTGAGTTTCCCGTTTGCCCCTTTGCGCAAGGTGTTCAGGTTGGCTTCAAGGTCTTGGGCCGCCCGGGCGTTAAAACTCTTGATGCGGATGTAGCCCACGCCACCCTCCAGCAGCTCTCCCTCCAGCGGATTGATGCGAATGCGCTCCCGCACAATCGTAAACTGGCGGGGGGACACCCAACCTTTGCGCATCACCATGATGTGGACCGGGTCGCCCACCAAACCGCGAAGCTTGGATACCGCATCCTCAAGGTCGATGTTGATGGTGGACTCACCCTCGATTCGAACAATACGGTCGTCTGGTTTTAGCCCCACCCGAAAAGCCGGCGTGTCCTCGAGAGGCACTTTGACCGTCAACTCCCCATCCACCATGGATATCTCAATACCCAAGCCTCCAAACTCGCCCTGGTTGTCCACCTCCATGTCTCTGGCGGCGGCTGGCGGCAGCAATATCGTATGCGGATCGAGGGTAGACAACATGCCGTTGACGAGCGCGTACTCCACTGCCCTCCGATCGGTGTCCTCTGACATATGCTCATCTAAAATCGTCGAAACACGCCGCAGATCTCTGTACAACTGTTCGAAGCTGCTGATGGGGCTCAAGCGCAGGACAGTCGAATATGCGCCCACCGAGATGTGGAGGTTTTCCGTACCTTCTGGCTGCAAGGTCAGCAGCTCGGGAAATTGACGCTGAATGCGCTTCAATGCACCGTCAAACATGGCCCGAGGGTCGAGGCGTTCACGGTCCACATAGCGACTTTCAAGCCGGTAGAGATCCCGCTCTAGCAGCGCAAGGTCTCCAAGCACATAATCGTCGGAGAGAGAAAAATCACCGAGGCCTACCCGAAGGGCTTTGGGGGCAAAACCCGCGCCACTGCCACCGCTGCCTGCCATCACATGGTAGCCGGCAAAACTGGCAGGAATGAGAAGCCCAATAAGAAGGGACTGTTTTAGCACTGTGGGTTCCAGGTCTGAAATTTTGGTGAACGGGCACAACCGCCCCAAGCAGCCCCAATGTACCCGGTTTCATTCCACCTTTGCACCAGCTTCACCTCGCTTTGACCGCGATCGCCCCTTCATCAAGGCCCCCGGATGCCAAAGGGCTCGTGCCGCAATAGGGAGATAGCGTGTCAGACTGACAACCCTCTGCCCTTCCCTCTCGTGCGCCAGGTCCCATGGCCCTCAAAATCACCTGCCCACACTGCAGTCACCCTCACCGACTCAGTTCACCGTTCCCTGTACCTGGCACCGAATTGCAGTGCCAATGCGGGCGCGTGCTGTCTGTCTCCTATCCAAAAGGGATGATGGCCAAACTCAAGGCCAAGGGCATCGATTTCGTCGACCCGAGCGCTGCTGGGCCACACAAGCCCATCGCTCCCGACATCCCACCACCGCCACCCAAACAGGCAGCCAAGCCGCCGCCCAAAATCGTTGCCCGGCCCACCCGACACCCTGCGGATCAGGTTCAAACCCACCAGGTTCGCACCCTCGACCCTGGGCAAACCTTCGAACGCACGCCGGCCATGCCTCGCGCTCCAAAGCATGCCCCAAGCGCCATTGCTCACCAGGCCGACCCCACACTGCCTTTGTTGCCGCCGCCTAAATCCGCTGCGGGCAAGGCCACTACACCCATACCATCGATCGCCCCTGAAAAGCCTGAGCCGCCACCTCTGGCCAGCCAAAAACCCATCGGCGATGCCACCACCGTATCCACCCAAAAAGGGTCCGCAAAGCCCAATGCCTTGAATGGCAAACTGCGTAGGCTCATAAAGCGTTTCGCCTCACTCAAACGGATACTGCTCGGGCTGTTTTTTCTCGGCGGGTTGGCCGTCGCAAGCGTGGGCGGTATTTTTGGGTATTACAGTCAAGACCTACCCACGGTTGCCGCCCTCGGTGATTACGAGCCGCCAACCGTGACCGTGGTTTACGATTCCCAGAAGCGCGTTTTGGGCGAGATTTATGAAAAACGACGCTACGTGGTCAGCCTAGACGACATCCCCGATCATGTCAGAAATGCATTTCTTGCCTCTGAGGACGCCAATTTTTGGACCCATGATGGCATCGATATTGGTGGAATTTTTCGGGCGATATTTCGCAACCTCGCCAAGGGAAAAAAGGCGCAAGGCGCGTCGACCATCACCCAACAGGTTGCGCGAAATTTTTTACTCACACGCGAAAAGACCTTTATTCGAAAGATTCGTGAGGTCATCTTGGCCCAGCGGGTAGAAAAGGCATTCGACAAAGAACACATCCTGTACCTGTATCTGAGCCAAATCTACTTGGGCTCAGGTGCCTATGGTGTCGAAGCCGCCGCCCGAACCTATTTCGGAAAATCCATCGGAGACACCAGCATCGCCGAGGCCGCCATCTTGGCTGGGCTACCACAACGCCCAAGCGACTATTCCCCGCATCGGCACTGGAAAAAGGCCAGAGTCAGGCAGTTGTATGTGCTGAACCAGATGCAGCGCAAAGGATTTATCGACAAAGAGACCTTCGAAAAATCAGTCGCAGAAGCCGTCAACATCGTGCCCAAGAAAAATGATTTCCTTCAACAGGCACCTCACTTCACAGAGCATGTCCGCCGGTACCTGGTCGACACTTACGGCTTTGACAAGATTTATAATGACGGACTGAACGTTTACACCACCTGTGACCTGGACCTTCAGACCGCAGCCCAAGATGCATTGGAAAGTGGGGTCCACACAGCCAGCGATCGCAGAGGCTGGCGAGGCGCCAACGAACAGATCCCTGACAACGCGATCCCGGCGCGATTGTCCCAAACCGAGGACCGCCTAAAAGATCGCCAATCTAAAGCCTCTTTGCGGGTAGGAAGCACCGATGCCGACGCCATCAACCCTGGCGGCTACGGGCCCACACCAGACACTTCAGCCTTGAGTGTAGGGCTTGAATCTGAAGCGGTGGTCTTAAGGGTCGAAAAGGACCACGCGGTCGTTGGCTTGGGCAGTCACGAAGTGATTATTCCCCTCGCCTGGAGCAAATGGGCCTACGGAATCGATACAGACCGAAGCTGGAAATACCGCGCCCAAAACTCGATGAAGAACGTGCTCAAGCGGGGTGATGTGGTCAAGGTGACCATCAAGGCCGTCGACGCGAAGAACAAAAATGAGACCAAAAAGGCCGCTTTATCGATGCCTGGTCGGTT
>DBIS01000121.1 GCA_002296975.1 Deltaproteobacteria bacterium UBA796
CGGGCCGGGGCTCAGGATGTCGCAGCCAGCCTCCACATAGGGGGTGAGAATCTCCACATTCTGCTTGGCCCAGTCGGTGGCCCGGTCCACATCGCCACCATCGAGTGCTGGCATGCCGCAGCACTGCAGTTCGGGCGCAAAGACTGTGTAGCCATTGTGCTCCAGCACCTCGACAGCAGCCCGGCCCACCTGGGGCTCATTCCACTGGACCGAACAGGTGTAAAAAAGCACCACCTTCTTGTCAGTGACCTCAACGGGATCGGGCCGGGTGGGATGACGGTCCTGGAACCAGCGAAGGAAGGTCTGATTCGTAAACTTGGGCAGTTGCCGGTCTCGGTGGATACCGAGGGTCTTCTCCATCAGAATCCGGTTCAAGCGGACGGTCCCACCAGCGTTGGCGATGATTGGCATCATTGTACCCATGCGGCCAATCCGCCCTGGATCACCCAGCCAATTGTCTTGGGTGGTGACCCCATGCTTCTTGGCATGGACCGCCTTGTGGCGCAGCATCAAGCGCGGGAAGTCCACGGCAAACTCGTGGGGGGGGGTAAACGGGCAGATCGGATCGCAGAGCTTGCACTGATAGCAGAGGTCCACGACCTCCTCGTGCACACTCAGCGGGAGGCGTTCGAGGGCATCAGCCTGGCCCATGATGTCGTCTCGGGCAGCGGGGGCATGCCCGGAAAAGTCGTGATTACCGTGGACATCCACAGCGATCCTGTCTTCTTCTGCGATGGTGCCCTCGTCCGCGGTGTCGAGGCCATCGATGGCATCAAAGAGGGCGGGAAAAGAGGGGCAGAGGTTCCAGCACAGCCGGCAGCCATTGCAGATCTTAAAGACCCGCTTTTCTTCAGCGAGAAGGGCAGCTTCATCCCAGTACTCTGGGTCACGGGGCCCGGGAATATTGCGCATGAGGTCTCCCTAAAGATGAAATGAACCGGCGAGAGGCTCCCAGGCGCCGCATGCAGCGCCTGGGAGCAATCACGCTAGTCCAGGGTGTCGAGGCCCTGCTGGAAGCGACCGGCATGGGACTTCTCAGCCTTGGCCAGGGTCTCGAACCAATTGGCGATCTGGCCGAAGCCTTCCTCGCGCGCTGTGCGGGCCATGCCTGGGTACATATCGGTGTACTCATAGGTCTCACCTGCGACGGCCGCCGCCAGGTTTAGCGCCGTCTCGCCGATGGGCAGACCAGTGGCTGGATCGCCGACTTCCTTGATGTAGTCGAGGTGACCGTGGGCGTGACCCGTCTCACCCTCAGCGGTGTCGCGGAAGAGGCCCGCCACATCTGGGTAGCCCTCGATGTCTGCGACCTTCGCGAAGTAGAGGTAGCGGCGGTTGGCCTGGGACTCGCCTGCAAAGGCAGCCTTCAGGTTTTCGTGGGTTTGTGTACCATTAAGATCGGGCATTGAAGTTCCTATTTAGCCAATTTGGCTGGGGGGTTTTGGGGGTTAGTACGACCTCGGAGGACCACTTGGACCTCCCGAATGTCGAAGTCATCGAAGTTGTCGTGGCTCACGCGCACGGCGTCTATGGGCAGATCGTGGATGCGCCCTGTTTCGTCATCAATAAAGTGGTGATGCGGGTCGGTGCACGCGTCGTAGACCGTGTGGTTCTGACTCAGTGAGAATGTGCGCAGCAGGCCGTGCTCAACAAACAGATTGAGGGTGTTGTAGATCGTGGCGACAGAGATGCCCGGCAGTCGCTTTCGCGCCTGGACCAGGACCTCGTCTGCCGACGGGTGGCTCCCGGTGTGCAGCACAAACTCAGCAATAGCGACCCGCTGACTCGAAGGGGAAATGCCCGCCTCGCGGAGGATGTCGGTTGAGGTCTGGCTCATTTTATAGAACTATTCTAAATTGGGATCTCTGCAAGTGAAATTCTCAAGCTTTGGTCCGCGAACCGACCGAGGCAGAGTTCGCACTTGGACAGGAGCAGTAACGAACCAAAAATGTCTGCGACATAATGACCGATCTATGAAACAAGCCGACCCAAAAGCCCACACAAAAAGGTAGCCATGGTAGCGGGGTCCCAAATGGGTACCATCACGACTGTTCTCCTACGCCAACCTGGCCATGGCGACCGACCATGACTGTTGGCACGAAGTCCAAGACGATGTGACTGTCGACCCAGTGGTGGCCGTAGGTCGGGCGAATAAGGTGCTGGCCCCGTTCCCCACCACGAGGCCCTCAAGGGTGCCCCGCTCACGCCATTGACCCCGACCGCCGCAAGGCCTTAGCCCCGCTGATCGGACACGTGCTCTCATGACCATCTTTAGCTTCCTGTTCCGCCTGATCGCCTGGATGACCCTCGAGAGTGGCCGCCGGTCCGCTCTCCGCCACCAAGCAGTCTGAGTGCGATCGCCCAGCGAACGATTAAGCTTTGAATATGACCCCCACTACCGAACAACTGCTTAGTCGCGCCACCGGTCCAATCGCGACGGTGCTCGCCGAGGTGCTTGGTCACCCCACAGGCCTGTCGTCTGCCGGTTACCCGTATTTGGCAGACCCCGCTTATCAGGCCCTGTGCGACCATATCCCACAATTGCTCGGCCTTGGCGGTGCAACTTGGGCCGCTCTCGAGGAGCTCACTGCATCTCTTGACGGGCTCGAAGAAGCTGCTCGTCATCAAGTCCTCCAAAGCCGCCGGGTGGTTCGACAAGTCTTGCGGACCGCCACCATCACCGCGCCGCCATCATTGTGGCTCGCCCGCCATGTCTTGGCATCTGTGGCCGAGCTCGGCCTCACTCGGCGCTTGCTGGCCGATGAGATAATCGTTCCAGCCGATGGGCATCTTCAGGCCGACGAGCTCGATATCGACCTGAGCTTTTTGTCTGTCATGGGTATTTTAGATCGCGAACATTATGGGTTTAGGCTTTCAAAACGTCCAGAGTCTCGCCGGGTACTCGAGAGCCTAGGGCCCCTCCCTCCAGGCGAGCCTGTGGCGGCCTCTGCTTTGTGGGCCAAAGCCTGCTCAGGGGAGTCGATCACGCCCGAAGAACGCAACCAGTTGCTCATATTGGCCGCAGGTGCGATGCCTCGAAGCAATCACATTCAAGACCAATGGTTTCCGACCTACGAAGAGATTGCTCTCGGGTATCGACTGGTGCCACTGGTCGTCGGTATGGCGAATGCTGGCACCACGAACGATTGCCTCAGGCAGACATCCATCGCACCGATTGATTTGGTCCCCGATGACGCTGCACTCGGCATTGCCGCTTTGCAGGTGCTTCATGCTGCCGGTGTGGTCGCGCCTGTACCTGGCCTCGACGAGTGCATCGCCACCCCGCTCGGCCGGCGCTTATTTGAGCGGGGTCCAGGGCCCTTCGGTATCATCGAGGCTTATCAGCCCTATATGGGCGCGCTCAGCACCATCTGCCGCCATGGTCGAGGCCATGTCCACTTGTCTCGGTCTACCAATATCGCTGCGAGTCAACGGGCCAACCGGGAGAGCTTTCGCAAAGCCAACGACGCTTTGGACCGCTATTGCCGAGACACCGGTTTTCAGTACACCGTGTTTATCGAGCACGCCTTGGGTAAAGGTGAGGCCACCCGCCAGCGATTTGTGCGCTCTGGGGACAAGGCGATTCAGTATGTCGGCGCCGATTTAGAAGACCCCGCCATCGACGCCGCGATCGCCGAACGTGATGCGGGGGTGCTGCCCGCGGGCATGGTTTTTGTCCGAGATGCAGACATTGGAAAGCCCCATATTTTGCTCGATACCCTCGCCGCCAACAACATCGACCCCCGTGGCGCAGTCATGATGGTTGGAAATGGCTTTCACGAGGTCAGAGACGCCAATGACGTCACCATTTCCGCAGTGTTTCGGGCGTATGCCGAAGCCGGTATCGTGCTCATTTTCACCGAAGAAACCGCCCTCACCATCGCCGATCAGCGGGCCACTGCCTGGAATACCTACCACCCGGCCTTTCGCTATGTTCACGAAAAGTCCGGCCAAGGCTTGCGCCCCTCCATCAGCCAACCAAACGACCCCAATGACCCCTTGCCCATGAGCTGGACTGCCGCGGCGGAGGCCGGAGGCTACAGGCGGCTTGATGTCTATTGCACCCCCGGTCGAACGGTGTTTCCCTGTACCCCGCCCCACGGCCACAACCCGTCCACCTATATGAACTACTTTTTTGAGCCCCCAGATTTGTGCGCTAAGCTCTACCCATGAAACTGTGGTTGCTCATCGCTGGGTGTGGGGGAGGAACCGAGGCTAAAATTGGCCTCCAAGACACAGCAGACCCAAGCACTGTCGCTGCGCAAGACACTGCGGCGCCCCAAGACACCGGCGAGCCACCGCCCACCCTTGCGCAAGGGGTTGCTTTTTATTCGGCAGAGTTGCGCCCTCCCTTTGCCCACGGCAATGCCGCGTGGGCCGGTGTGGCCCTGCTTGATTACGACCAAGATGGTTGGTTGGACATCTATTTTACCAATGGCGAAAGCAACCCCAACGCCTTGTACAGAAACCTGGGCAACGGTGCTTTCGAAGATGTGGCCGCTGCCGCCGGGGTCGACCTGATGAGCCGCACAGGCCAGGTCGCAGCTGGGGATATCGATAACGATGGCGACCCCGATATGGTGGTCGGCATCGAGTGCTCCTTGGGCACCCTCAGCGAAGACGGCAGCTCATTGGGCGATGGCGGAATCTTTGTACTGCTCAACGCCGGTGATGGCCGCTTTGAGTCCAGCCGCCTGAGCTTGCCTTCAGAGATCGCAGCCCGTGGCATGTGCCCCGTGTCCCTCGCCCTCGTCGACTACAACAACGATGGTTGGCTCGACCTCTCCGCCTCCAATGGCATCGATCCCGACCAGGTTTATCCTTGGAAATTTGGTCTCACCGCTCCCGAGGCCAATGACTTTTTGCTGCTCGGCGACGGCATGGGCGGTTTTTCAAATCCCATCAGCATCGTCACGCCCACACACACCGAAATATCTGTGCCCGATATCGGCGATCGTTGTGCGCTTGGCTGTGCGACCACCACCTTTGTTAGCAGCTATTTGGACCTAAACGACGATGGCCGACTGGACCGCATCTCCGGTGAGGGCGGCCGAAGCCTGTTGGTGTACCTCCAAGATGAGGCCGGGGTTCTGCGCTATCAACCCGAGGCCACAATCTCCGGCGTTGGTCAATGGATGGGCTTGGCCTTGGCAGACTTCGATGGTGATGCTGACTTGGACATTTACGCGACCAACCAAGGGATCAGCCCCCTGATTTTGGGCTATGACAACATCCCGCCCGTGGTCGATCCGGTATGGGTCAACCCGTTTCATTCGCTCTTCCAGCAAAACGCCGCAGGCATCTTTGTAGAACACTATGACTGGCCCACCTTGGCCGAGCATGCGCTTGCTGCCGACGACTATCGAACCTTTTACGACCCCGCTGTGGGTGAAGAGGTTCATGGCCAATGGTTTCCGCTTGAAAACCTCCAGCGCTATTCGTGGGGATGGGCTGCGGTCGCTTTGGATGTAGACG
This sequence comes from Deltaproteobacteria bacterium UBA796, assembly GCA_002296975.1. Lineage (GTDB taxonomy): Bacteria > Myxococcota_A > UBA796 > UBA796 > UBA796 > UBA796. The sequence goes on from DBIS01000121.1 coordinate 5,476, forward strand.
CCGATGGGTGGACCGATGTGGCCTTTAATGGCAACAACTGCTCCGCACCCATGTCGATAGTTTGGGATGAGTCCAAAGGCGCTGGCCCAGGTGGATTGTTGCGCAACGCTGCGGGCACAGGCTTTGTCGACATCACCTTTGATTATGAGATTCCCAACACCGATGAGCTCGGCCGATACCAAGATGGCCGAGGCCTCGCCGTTGGAGATCTCAACAACGATGGCTACCCAGACCTGGTTTATGCCAACCGCAGCTACAACCCGACCCAATACGACCCCCTCGCTCAAGAGCCCGGGGTGCCGAAAGTTTGGCTGAGCAAACCCCGAGATGGCCACTGGCTTCGGATTGATTTGGTGGGCACCCGCAGCAATAAAGACGCCATCGGGGCTTTGGTGGATGTCGACTTGGGCGCCCATCATGTGTTGAGCGTGTTGGGTGGTTCGGGTGCCACCAACAGCTCCAGTGAGCGCACTGTTTTGGTGGGCACAGGCAATGTGAGTACGGTCGATGTGGTGGTCACCTTTCCATCGGGCCAAGTCGTGCGCAAAACCGCCGTGGCTGTGGACCAACGCATCACCGTGGAAGAACCATGAGGATCTGGATGCTTTTGATGGTCTTTGGTTGTGGAGAAAAAGACGACTCCGGCCCGCCAACATCAGACTCTGGTAGCCCAAGCTCAAATGCTGTGCTCGAGCCCAGCGATACCGGGCATCCCAGTGACTATGGAGGCTTTGAGTCAGCCAAGCAATGTGGTGAGTGTCATCCCGTCCAGTTTTCGGAGTGGAGCCAATCGATGCACCGTTATGCCGCACGCAGCCCTGTCTTTGACGAGATGGCTGCCAAGGCTTTTCGGGACACAGCCGGTGGGGTGGGGACTTTCTGCACCGGTTGTCATTCACCGCTTGGGACCATGGCCGGCGAGCCAGGATCGACGGTGGCAGACGAGCGCAGTGAGCGATCTCGAGAAGGGGTGAGTTGCCAGGTATGCCATCAAGCCGTCGCGACCGAGGTTCCCATCGGAAACGTCAGTTTGGTTCATGATTTTTCTGCACCAATTCAGGGCCCATTTAGCGACCCGGTCTCAGCAGTTGGGCATGGCAGCGAAAAGGGCGCCATCATCTCAAGCTCGGAGTTGTGTGGCAGCTGCCATGATGTGTTCAACTTTCCTGGGCTTCGTATTGAGGAGGCCTATACGGAATACCAAAACAGCCCAGCCAAGGCCTCAGGTTTACGCTGCCAAGACTGCCATATGGGGCCAACACCTGGGGTACCATCGGCGCGGGAGGTGGGTCCGATTGCTGTGGTAGAGGGCTTGGCGCTCCCCGACCGCCCTTTGTCTAGCCATCGCTTTGTTGGACCCGATTACAGCATGTTGGCGGATTTTCCTTATGCGGACGACCTCGCTGCGAGTGCCGAGGCCCAG
>DBIS01000120.1 GCA_002296975.1 Deltaproteobacteria bacterium UBA796
GCGACTGCTGCCGCAAGCGTTTTGGGCACCGACCCACGCTTGCTCCAATTCGCCAACTGCACCATCTCATCCAGGGGACGACAGATGAGCTGGGTCGAGGCGATTCGCCTCACCGAGGCCACCTCTGGAACCCTCGGGGCAACCGGTTCATATCGGCCCCCAAATGCCGACAAGGCCTTCCGACGAAACCCCATCGGACCCGCTCCGGCCTACTCATTTACCGCCGCAGTCGCTGAGGTCGCTGTAGACATCGCCTCCGGTATCGTGGTTGTGGACAAGGTTTGGTGTGCCCACGACTTGGGCCGCGTCTTGCACCCGGAAATCGCTGAGGGCCAGGTGGAAGGCTGTGTGTACATGGGCGTTGGCGAGGCGATCTTAGAAGAGCAACGCTATGAAAAAGGCCAGGTGATGGCCCCGAGTATTCTCGAATACCGCATCCCGACCATTTCAGACACACCCGAGATTGTGAGCATCCTCATAGAAAGCCACGACCCTGGCGGGCCTTTTGGTGCGAAAGAGGTTGGAGAAGGACCCCAACTGCCCATCGTTCCCGCGATCGCCAACGCCATTTTTGATGCCGTCGGGCTTCGACTAAACCAGCCGCCATTCAGCCCAGACCGCGTGCTCAAGGCCCTGCGCGCCCAAGGGATTCGCTGATGCTCCCTTTGCCCATATTTAAACTCGAGCGGCCAGATACCCTCGAACAGGCCGTGGAACTTATGGCTGTTCCCCAGTCCCGGGTGCTTGCGGGTGGGACAGACCTGCTTCCAAACCTAAAGCATCGCCTAGAGACCCCCAAAACCTTGGTGGCCCTCGGTGGCCTCAGAGAACTGGCAGGCATCACCGCCGAGGAGCATGGGATCAGAATCGGCGCCACAACCACCCTGGCCGAAGTCGCTGCTCACCCCCTGGTCAACGGTTGTTACCCCGCCCTCGCAAATGCGTCGAAAACTGTGGGCACCAGCACCATTCAAGAGATGGCGACCCTCGGTGGAAACCTCTTGTTGGACACCCGATGCAAGTATTTGAACCAACCCCAGGGTTGGCGCCAAACCATCGGTGGATGCCTCAAGTGTGCTGGCCATGTCTGCCATGTGGCACAGCAGGGCACCGGTTGCTACGCCGCCCACTCCGCAGACACTGTGCCAGTTTTGTGGTTGATGGGCGCCCATATAGAAATCGTTGATAAAGACGGCCTGAGCACCCTGCCCATCAGCGCGCTGTATACCGACGATGGCATCAACCGGCATGTGCTTCCACCGGGCGCCCTATTGACTGCGGTCATACTGCCCGAGCCACGAGGTTTTGTGGCGCACCGAAAGCTGCGCCTCCGAACCGCCATCGATTATCCGCTGCTGTTGGTGGCGGTGCGCCGAGAAGGTGCGGGGGCCGTCGCGGTGATCTCAGCCGTGGGGCCTCGCCCAATCGAAGTCCGAGTAGATAATGCCCAAGACTTGGTCGAAGCGGCAATGGCCGTCACAAAGCCCTTAAACACCCACATCATGTCCACATCGTGGCGACGCCAAATGGTTGAAGTTGAGGTGCGGAGAGCCCTCGAAGCCACAACACGATGAGCATCACCGCCTCAGACCTGGCCCGGTGGGCGTTTTGGGTGGGCTTGAGAAAAGGCCTCAGCCCTGACCACCCCGGCGTGGTGCGGGCTTTGGCCAAAGGCTGGCGACTTCAATGGATGGCTTGCCCGGCCGACCGGGCCCTGATGGCCGATGAATACAAACGCTGGTTGGGCGACACGCTCACCACGCGGGGCCACAATCGACTGGTGGCCGAGGCTTACCGATCCGCTTGGCGAGTACACCTCGACGAGCTTCTTTTGAGCCAGCTTAATCCAGAGAATATCGATGCTTGGGTTAAAATCCGTGGGGAACACCGTCTCAAAGCTGCCCTCGACCAAGGCGTTGGCGTGATTCTGGTTTACCCCCACGCCGGACCGGTGATGTTGATGATCGCCGCTTTGGCCCACAAAAAATACCCTTATGTGCAATACGCAGCCCGGGGCTTGGCCCCCAAGGACATGGCACAAACACACCCGGAGTTGCTGGCCCACAATCCTTTGCGCGCAGCGATTCGCAAATCCCGAGAGGCCCACGAAGATAGCCTAAACGTGGAATATCTCACCCTCGACGCCCCCGTCCGCACACTCCATCGACGCTTACAAAGCGGGCATATTGTCGGCATCGCATTCGATGGCAGAATCGGTTCGGGCTGGGCGCCAACCCCATTTCTAGGGCGAACCGCTTTGCTCAGTCCAGGACCATGGAAGCTCGCGGCGTCGACCAAGGCCATCGTGCTTCCGGTCTTTTGTCATGGCCCTAAAACAGGGCCCGCCATCGTAGAAATCGGTTCGAGCATTCAGGGGCACCAGGACTGGAAAGAGGTCGCAACCCTGGCCATCCGCCAACAAACTGCCTGGCTTCGGCGCCATCCTGAGTCCTATGGATTGTGGCTGCTCCACACCCGAAAACGAGCAGGCATTGACGACCACCCCTTGTTCATCGATGTCGCACCCGATGAGCGCTACCGCGCTTGGATGCCCGACGAAGCAAAGCGGACTCCAGGGCTCAGTGAAGCGGTGAATATGACGGGTTAAAGCACCGGCCATGAACGTCAACGCACTCATCGAAGCATTCCAAGCCGAACTTTTGGCTGCCACAAACCTTGTGGAACTCGACGCTTTAAAGCGAAAACATACCGGTAAAAAGAGCGGATTAAAAGCGGCATTTAAGGAACTTCGACATGTGGACGCGGATGAACGTGCCTCTGTTGCTGCGGCCTTAAATCAAGCCCAAAGCACGATCAACGCAGCACTCGAAATAGCAGCTGAGCGTATGGCGGCTTCTGCATTGGCGGACAAACTCAACGCGGAGTGGGCCGATATGTCCATGCCGGGGCAGTCCCCCCGCCGAGGTGCGCGCCACCCGCTCACCGTGGTTGAAAACCAATGTATGGATGTACTTCGGCGCCTAGGATTTAGCCTGGTCGATGGGCCGGAGATCGACGATGCCTACCACAATTTCGACGCCCTCAATATTCCAGAGCATCACCCCGCACGGGATATGCAAGACACCTTTTGGGTGACCGGTGGGCTGTTGCTGCGCTCACACACCACCACAGTCCAAGCCCGTGTGCTGGAGAGCAAGCCACAACTCCCCATCCGCATCGCGAGTGCTGGCCGGGTGTACCGAAACGAAGCGGTCGACGCGACCCACCTGGCCATGTTTCACCAGCTCGAAGGGCTGTGGATCGACGAAAACCTCAACTTTGCGCATTTAAAAGGGCTGTTGAGCTTTATCGCCAAGTCTTTGTACGGCGAAGGGCGCATCCGCTTTAAGCCCAAATTTTATCCGTATACAGAGCCCTCTGTGGGGGTCGACCTCGCCTGTTCCATTTGCGACGGCGAAGGGTGCGAGGCCTGCCACGATGCGGGTTGGGTCACCATCTTGGGGGCAGGGATGGTCCATCCGAAGGTCTTCAGAGAGTTTGGTTTTGATGAAACCAAGGTCAGCGGCATCGCATTTGGTCTGGGCACAACACGCATGGCGGCCCAATGGGCCTCCGTGTCAAAGGTGAAGGCATTGTACGACCAAGACCTCGCGGTGCTTCACGATTTACACCGTCCCCCCCATCGAGGTGAGGCATGAAAATCTCTGCTTCATTTTTGGCCCGCTATATCCAACTCCCTGACGCGCTCAGCGAGCTCCGCATGCTTTTCGATGACATTGGCATTGAAGTCAAACGCTCTTGGCCCGACACGGGCTTGTTCAGCCTCGAGCTGTTGGCCAACCGGGGAGATCACCACAGCTACATCGGTATTGCCCGAGAGATCGGCGGCCGCACTGGCGACAAACTGCACACCCCAGACATTGCACTGCGCAAAACAGGCACCCCGCCACTTCCATTGGTGCTCAACACAAAAGGATGTCTTCTGTACAGCGCCACGTTGTTGGTTCGCTCCGGTGAGGGCACGCCCCTGACCACAGACGAAATGGGCATTTTGGACGCCGCGGAGATTCACTCGGTGTCTACCGTGGTTGATGCCACCAACCTGGCCAATCTTGAGCTTGGCCAGCCGACCCACTGCTTTGACGCAGACACCATCAACGGTGCGATTACCATCCGGGATTCTCGACCCGGCGAGATGGCCTGGCCCTTATTCGCTACAGAGCGCGTGGCTGTTCCAGAGGGCACAGTCGTTATTTGCGACGACGAAAAAATCCTCGCCATCGCCGGCGTGATCGGCTGCGAGGAGTCCAAGGCCACAGCCGACACCACGCGGGTTTTACTCGAGAGCGCCGCATTCGATCCAGTGGCGGTAAGACAAGCAAGCCGCGCAATGGCCATCGCGACCGACTCATCCGCCCGGTTTGAGCGTGGCAGTGACCCCACCGCGGTCATCACGGGTGCTGGACGGGTGGTAAAACTGCTCGAGGCCCACGGCTGGAAACGCGAAGGCGACACTGGCTTGGTCGGGGACTGGAAAGATGAAGCCCGTTGCATCAGCATAAACACCCAAGCTGTCGCTCGGTTTTTAGACCATCCCATCGACACCCCAGAGTTGACTGAACGCTTAGAGCGCTATGGTTTCTCTGTGGATGCAAACGGCGACGACCTCAGTGTCCAGGTCCCGCCCCACCGGGTGTGGGACGTCGAGTTTGCGGCCGACCTGTACGAAGAAATCGCCAAATCCATCGGCTATAACGACACCGCGACCAACCTTCCTCATGTCGATATGGGTGCGCTACCCTCCGCACCAGAACGCATGAAGCGCGCGGTTGAAGAGGTGTTGCTCGGTGCCGGATTTTATGAGGTCTTCACCAACGGTTTTCACGCCACCGATATGCAAGAGCGGTTGGGCTTGGCCGATGGCCACCGGTTGACGAACTATATCCAAACCACAAACGCCCTAGACCGCGGCTACGGCCTCATCAAGAACAACTGCCTCGCGCAAGCCGTCGAGGCGGTCGCCGCCAATACGCGCATGGGTACCCGCCCAATTCAGATGTACGAGTGGACCCGCACATTTCACCCCGATGCGAGCGCAGACAACGGTGTGTGTACCGAGCGTCATGTCTTGTGGGCCATCGCTGCAGGAGACACCGAAACCAATATGTGGGCGACCCAGGCTCGCACGGCATCCGCGTGGTTTTTGAAAGGCGTTGTCGAGGAGATTGCCACAGCACTCAGTCTCGACTTGCAAGTTGGCCCGGCCGACCCCCACAACCCGCTGCACGACTGCATGCACCCCGGACGCACCGCTGCCATCGTGTTTCGCGGAGAGACCGTCGGCATCATGGGCGAGGTTCATCCAAGAATCGTCGCCGCCTTTAAACTCAAGCGCAGCCGGCCGGTGTACCTCGAGATCGACCGCGCAGCCTTGCTGAGCAAGACCGAACGCCCTCGGTACCAAGAACGCTCAATCCACCAACCGATCAACCGCTCTTTGGCCTTCTCTTTGCCGCCTAAAGTGTCTGCGGGCGCCATCGTGAACACCATGAAAGATGCCGGACCAAGCTGGCTCGATGCGGTGGATATTGTCGACCTATTTGAACATGAAGCCGATGGGATCGCCATGCGAGCCGTGACCTTTTCGTTGCGGTACAGCAACGACAGCGGAGACCGTTCAGCCGAGGCGGTCAACCAAAGTGCCGAGGCCCTGATAGCCACAGTTCTTGCCCAGTTCGGCGAACGTGGCGTGAGCCTTCGGGCTTAAGGCCACAAAGCCTATCCCCGGTCGGGATGGGCATCGTGCAAGTCGACCAGCCATGGCTCCTTTAGCCACGGTACCTCCGCAATCAAAGTCGTCTGACGCCGATGCAACTTCTCGATCTGGTCCTTTTGAATCACCGCTCTGGCTTTAAGTTTGGGCAAAGAAAAGACCCCAGCATCGCCAACCCGCACCGAGGGCTCCAACACCGCCAACATCATATGGCCGCCATCGAGCACAGCTTCTAGGCGCAGCAATGTACTTGAAGTCTCGACCCCTTCTCGTGCGCACCACGATGCCTTGCACAACTCCAACACCCGATCGTCCAAACCGGCATCCCAACACAAAAGCTTCTCTCTGAGGGCACCCAACCCAAAGACCAAACGTGGACACACCCCACCAGCCAAATCGCTTGCCACTGCCGGCCCCATCTGAAAGGTCCGGTCAAACACACCGATGTGGTGGGCCCGTAAAGCCCGCCAATCACCCCCCTGCGGTGGCTCCACCGCCACGTATTCGTAGCGCGAAAAGTCCGTGTATATGCTTTGCGCTTCATAGCGAAAGCCCACCCCGCAAGCCGCACATTGCGCCCGCTGTAGGTCGCCCCGCAAAATGGCGGCCCGTTGCTCTGGCAACCGGGTAATGTGCATGCCCTTCAGCACACGCACATGTTGAACCTGTCCACACTGTGGGCAAGCCACCTCAGTTTCTCGCCATGTGCTCACCATTCCCCCGTTGCAATATCTTGACTGTACAGCAAAGGTGCTAAGGTTTCGCTCACGGAGAAAAGAACTTTATGGGGACCAAAAGCCAACGCCAACGCACTACCCCCACTCAAACAGACCAGGCAGTTAGCCCCAGCGCCCAGGTAAGCCCACAAGGTGCAGCCGCCCTCATGCGAGGCCCCAACCAAAGTGCAAGCTTGGCTCAAAGCCTAGGCCACGACCTCGCCGGGCTCTTTGAGGAGTCGGCGACGGCCCCAGAATTTTCAGCCCCACTCGTCATGCCCGAAGACCCCGTCTCGGCTTTGAAAATCGCTGCAGAGGGCAACTTTTTGGGAATGGTCGACGAAAGAACCTGCCTTTCGCTGATCGCTGGTATGAACGAGGGGCAGCGCAGAGATGTGTGGGCCGACGACGACACCATGGAAGCCCTCGCCAGCGCGTTCAACCGAGGTGAGCAGCGGGCCATGCTCGAAATGCTCAATGCATCTTTGGCTGACTTTATCGGCAGCCCCACTTTTTCGCTGCTGTTCAGCGAGTTCCCTTCTGGAGCCCGTCTAACCACCACGGAACGACGAGATCTCTATGAGGCGGCCCTACAGGCGAGCGGTTCGACCTTAGAAAAGCTTTTTGAAAAGCGCTTTAATGTGGAGGTCACCGGCCGCTTGGAAGACACCGAAGGCAATGAGGTATTCGAGGCCAGCCCTATCGCAAACCAAACGAGCAACATTCAATGGGCTGACGAGGACTTGCGGGATGTGTGGGAGATTCTCAACACCTTGCCCGACAAAGATGTGTCTCAAAATACAGCCTTGGATGCTTTTCAGGCCATTTCTGGAAACCGAGGGTTTTGGAGCAGCTCGAGGGGCGACGTCATGCTTGG
>DBIS01000071.1 GCA_002296975.1 Deltaproteobacteria bacterium UBA796
CCTTGATGGCCCTCGCTCAGATTGGTTGGCCCGAGGCTGGGGATCGGGTGGTGAATGCATGGCAGCACGGACTCATTGGTCCTCAAGTGTTGCATTTGGCCATGGCTGAGGCGGTGGACAACCGAATGGCAGATCTGGCCATCGAACACCTGACAATGCCCTCGGTAGCCCCGGCTGCAGCCTTGCATCTCGCCATGGTGCGCCACCCAGATGTAGCCTGCCACCTTCAAGCAGCCTTAGGCGAGGCAAGCCCTGAACTTTCCCTGGTGTTTCATCAAATGATGGAGCCCCGCCGGGGGGGAGGCAACAAAGACAACCCGCCTGCCGATCTTCTCCTCGATGCCGTATACCAGCAACACCCCACCCAAAGACGTCGCCTCGCCCGTCGATTAAGGACATTGGATGTGGACGCGGTTGTGGCAGGTTTCACAGAAATAGCAGGTCTGATCGAGCTCGCCGAATGTGAAGAGGATGAGCCGGCCTCATCCGACTTGATCCAGGCAGCGATGGCCGCAGGCATTCCGGAGCTGCAGGATGCTGTGCTCGAAAGATATTCGACGGATACTCTTCTGCTCAGTCAAGCCCTGCGGCGCCTTCATTCGCCGACCGAATACGCAGATAAAATGCTGACCGAGTGGAGCCAGCATGAAAGCCAACGGCTCGCCACAGATGCCGTTCGTGCCCGATTTAGTGCTTTCGGCCCCCAGGCTGCCGACGACCTCGACCATCTCAAAAACAATGCCCTAGAATATCTCCAGGTCGAGTGGGTGCGCTTACAACAGAACGCATGGATGTTGCGCCGAAACCGCCGAAATCGCATCCCAGTCGAACATGAAAAGCGACAACGCCTGGTCTCCACCTTGCGAAAATTCATTCAATCCGGGGGCTCTGGGCAAGACAGGGTGAAAGAACAAGCCCTGTACGTGATCGGCAACCTCGACTTAAACGAAATGGCCGATGCCTTGATTAAGACCGTGCGAACGAGTGAATCTCGGGTACTCCGGATCGCAGCAGCCAATTCCATGGGTGAGCTGGAGTTGCCCGCACTCATTTCGGAATATCCGGCATTGTTGGCCAATGAACAGGACCCTGCAGTCTTGTTTCGTTTGATGCGCGCGGCACACAGTGCGCTTGGGGCTTCGGCCGATATCCAAACAGAGCTTGCTGCAGCTGTACTGGACTGTTTACGGTCCGGAATCCCACACCAAACAAAAGTGATGGCCCTAAAATTGCTCGGGCGCTGCCGCGACCCTTCAGCCCTGGAAATTCTTCATCAATATGCCGTCGACCCACGGCATACATTTGCCGCATCTGCCATCACTGCACTCGGGCACATCGGCAGCAGCCGCTCATTCGCCCCCTTGATCGCGGCGTCCCAGCACCCGGACGACGAACGGCGGATCTACACGGCGACCGCCCTCGGCCGCGTGGGTGGTGAAATCGCCCAACACCGGCTGCTCGATATGCTCGACCAAGAAGACGAACTTCCGGTTCGTTCAGCCTGTCTCGGTGGCCTCCGCCAATGTGGTGTGCCACCGAGCTTGGCAGGCCGACTCACCTTGGCTGCACCCGATGATCCGCTCGCATTGGAAATCATTCAACTGCAACTCCAAAGCATACCGGGCCGAGCACCCATGTCTGCGGAGGAAATCGATCAAACTCTCGAGAAGGACATCCCAGGTTTTGATACAAAAAAACTAAAAACCCTCTCATCTGATGCCCTGGAGTCCTTTCGTACAGCCCAACATTTGTTCATGACCCAGGCGACTCTCCCAGCGGGTTGCGATGCGGCTGGCTCTGTCTTGCTATGGAACAAAGCCCTCGAGGTTTGGCTCAATCGATTGTTGAAAAAACACCTGTTGTCCTACACAGACTTTGGCGCCCAGCGCGCGCTCGAAGACCTGGAAAATCACTGGTGGGACATGCAAGAGAAATTGGCCCCAGGTTGGCAGGACACACTTCTCAACCCAAAGGCCCCGAACCTGTGGAATTCGTTGTTGCGCACCCTCAAACGGGCCGTGCGGAGTCGGAGTGGTGTCTCTCAACGAAACCAAAGCTTGTCGGTGTTGGCGACCGCCCTTTTGATTTCCGCCGGCCCAACGCCAGTGGAAGGTTTGGACCGATGGTCTTTGGGGCTATCGCCCAACAAGGTTCAATCCCTGGCCAACCGCCTTGTGGTGCTGGCGCGACAGCGAAACCGGCTCACCCATGAGGAGGCGAGCGATACTCAAACCAGCGAACGGGTTCGAACCCTCGCCATCGAATGCGCTGCTTTGATTTCACAGATGAAACTGAAGCCCAACACGCCCAAGTTCCCCCGCTAAACACGGGCTGAGCTCCTCCCCGCCCCCGGGGCGCGCCCTTCGCTCAAGGCGGGGCCATTCACACAATTTCAAGTCGGAAACACGATGCCAAGCTCACCAACCAGCCCCCGAACCTGCGGCACTCACTGGCAGCCAGACCCGGGCAAGCCGATGCCTTATCGGACAAATTCTGTCCGCCTCAGGGGGTGACATTGCCATTCCTTTTGATTATCTTTTAGGCAGGCATCGAGAGCATGTTTTGTTGCTCCGTTGCTTGGGCTTGGTCTCCCTCTACCGTTGTCTTTTTCTCCGCTTTTAACGATTGTTTTGTCCGCTCGTGTGCTGGCCCTTTGCCACCACTCGTACGGGCCTGGCTACTGCCGTCACTCGAACCACTGGATTCCGCCTTGAAACGCTCAGATAAACTCGCCCGTGGGCTTCACTTTAGCATGAACTTTCCAGCTCCCGAGTCTGGCCCGGACCTGGATGACTTCACCCATGTTGCGCACAAGCACCAAGGCATCGAATTGGAGGCAATATGAGACTCGTCACACGGGTACTGACCGCGTGGAAGATCGCAGACCATGAGGCTTTCTGCAGTGACCCCGGCGCCGACAAAGAACAGTTGGTACGTCTTGCTCAGCACGCTAGCCAACACCGCCATCCCCTCGGTCCTCGGCTGGCCGCCAACCCCGGCATGCCCATCGATGGATTGCTCCGGCTGACTCGCCTCTATCCATTGGAGGTCAGCATCAACCCAGCCTTCCGCATGCGGCTCGCCATCGAACCAGCCTTTCTGCGCTCACTCACCTATACCGTGCAGCGACGCTTGGTCCGTCGCCAAGGTGTCGATGTGCGCTTGATTCGCCAGCTCGCGGGCCCCCGCAACCGCCCCATTGGCGTCCGAGCCGCAGCAGCCCGAAATCCAGGCTGCCCCATGGACCTCCTCGAGGACTACCCACGCCACGCCTGGCCCGTTCGGGCAGCACTCGCGTCCAACCCGATCTTGCCCTTGGCACTTCAGCTCAAACTCGCCCTGGATCCAAAGCAGGAAGTCTGCCTGGCGCTCAGCGTGCGAACCCCAGTCGACCCAGCCGTACTCACTGTCCTGTGCCGCCCAGCACAACATCCCGTCGTCCTCCGAGCCATCGCGCACAACCCCTTCACCCCCGACAAGTTGCTCGACCAGCTCATGATTTGGGGCCCCACCGAAGTGAAAAACATCATCAATACTCACCGAGCGACCCCAGAAGGACTGGCGCTCATTGCAAAGGCCCAAAAGCCAAAACCCCACCCATCTTCATCCCACCACTAAACACAGCCCCACCAGGAGATCCCATGACCCCTACCCAACTCGAACAGAGCCTCAACCAGCTCATCTCAAATGGCGAGCAGACCCCCATCATGATCGAGGGCCCTCCAGGCATCGGTAAGTCCAGTGTGGTCTACCAAGTGGCCGGTCGGCTGGGCCTGAAAGTCATCGACCTGCGCCTGGGCCAAATCCCACCCTCCGATATCCGCGGCCTCCCGATGGTCAAGGACGGCATCTCCATGTACGCCTGCCCCGAGTGGCTACCAAAGGATGGGAACGGGATTTTGTTCTTGGATGAATTGACCAACGCCGCCCCCACCGTCCAAGGCCTCGCCCAGCAGCTCCTGCTGGATCGCTGTGTCGGCGAGCACAAGCTTGGAGATGGCTGGTTTGTGATCGCCGCCGGCAACGCCCGTGAGCACGGTGCGGCCACACACGGCATGCCCACCCCGGTCGCCAATCGCATGTTCCACTTTTCACTCGAGGCCGAATTCTCCAGTTGGAAAAACTACGCCATCAGACAGAGCCTGCACGAAGATGTGGTGGGCTTTCTGAGCTTCCGGCCCGAGCTGCTGTTCAAGCTAGAGCGCCGCGCCCTGGCTTTTCCAACACCCCGCTCCTGGGAGGGCGCCAGCCGCCTCCATGGGCTCAGCATGCCCATCGATGCCGCTGTGGGCCAGCCTGTTGCTGCCGAGTTTCGCGTTTACTGCGAGGTGGTTGGCTCTTTGCCTGATATCGATCTTGTGCTCGATGGCGAGGGGGCTGACATTGACTTTCCGGCCGAGGTCAGCGCCCGCTATGCGGTGTGCGTCGGGCTCGCGCTGCGGGTCAAGGACGAGGTGCAGGCTCTGGCGGCCTTTCACTGGCTCAATGAGCACGCAAGTCCGGAATGGGTCCAGATGTTCATCGCCGACGCGACATTGACCTTGGGCCGGGAAAACCGCCAGGGTCAGTTCGCTGCTCTGGCTGCCCAAGAACCTGCCCTGAGTCGGTTTGTCGAAGAAACGCTCTCGGTGCTCTACGCATGAGCCAGACCCAACACAAACTTATCTCAGGGTCCGTGATGCGCCTGAGGCGCAAGGCACCGTTTTACTCGGTGTTGGCCATGCACGCCGAGTGGCGGGCCGACCCCAGCATCGGCACCGCGGCCACCGATGGCGAAATGGTGGCGTTTAATCCCGAGTTCTTTGAGTCGTTATCGCCCGCCCACCGGGATGCGGTGGTGGCCCACGAGGTGACACACATCGCGATGCGGCACTGCGGCAGATGTGGTGCCCGCGACCCGACGCGATGGAATATCGCTGCGGATGTCGTGACCAACGGCATGGTGGAGTCCATGGGCTTGCACCTGCCCCCAGGCTGCATTCGAGACAAGGAACTCCAAACACTCAGTGTTGAAGAAGTCTACCGGCGCATCGAGATGCCCTCGGCCAACGACAAGCGCAAGCTCGGCGTACGAGAGGGGCACAAGCACCGGGACTTGCTCAAAGGAGGCCCCAGCAAAAGGGGCGCCAGTTCCGATAGCCAGGGTGCCGCGCGTTGGCGGGACGCTGTCCGCAAGGCCTTGGTGGTGCAGCGCATGCACGACCAGCGTGCGGGCACCCAGAGCTTCAATGGACTCAGAGAGATCGAGGGACTGCTCGACCCTCAAGTGGACTGGCGGACGCTGCTGTGGCGGTATGTGGGGCAGACACCCTTCGACTACAGCGGGTGGGACCGGCGGTTCATCCACCGGGGCATCTACACCGAGGACCTGAGCGGTGAAACACTGACAGTCGCAGCTTGTCTCGACACCTCAGCCTCCGTCGACCAGCGGATGCTGAGGGCCTTATTGGGTGAGCTTGCGGGCATTCGGTACTCCCACCCGAGGATTCAGGTGGCGGTCTACTTTGCGGACACCGCACTGCACGGTCCGTACTGGCTCAGCCCCGATGATGACCTGCCCATCCCCATCGGTGGTGGTGGTACGAGTTTCTCGCCGTTCTTTGAGGCCATCGACCCCCATATGGACCGAACCGACGGGGAAGACCCGGTACCTGTACTGGAGCCACGGCCGGATGTGGCCATCTATCTGACCGATGGTTGGGCCACGGTACCGGAGTCCGAGCCAGACATACCCACCATGTGGTTGGTGCCCGTTGGGGCCCGCACTGAATTTCCATGGGGAGAGGTGGTCCACATGGATGTGGATGAAACAGGAGAGTCCCAATGAGCGGTGGTGTCACATTCCGAGGTGTTGACTACACCCCCGATGAGATCCACCTGATCAGCGTCGACCCGAGCGCAGACCCAGAACTGCTCGAGTTTCTGGTCACAGAATTCTTTCCAGCCGTGGTGTATGAACAACTGGCAAAGAACCCTGCGCTCCCCTGCTCCGCAATGCTC
>DBIS01000072.1 GCA_002296975.1 Deltaproteobacteria bacterium UBA796
CGAGGTTCGTTACCAAGGGTGCAAAAAATCCTTGTGCTGGATGCCCCAGACTGAAATTGTCGAATCGACCGTCATTGTAGGGGATTCATCCAAATGACTCTGACCGCTGCTTTTCTATGGCTCTCTGCCCAGGCACTCGCTGCAGGGGTCTCCATTCCACCCCCAGGGTGGGTCGCGCCGCCGGTGGTCAGTTTCGAAGGGGTAGGCGGGTCGGCCTCGAAGCGTCCTGAAAACCAGCCAGGCAAGCCACATCAGGTACACGCCAGGCTCTTGTTTGCTCAAGACGTCGTGAAACCCGGCCAAACCATTCGGGTGGGATTGCATCTGGAGCAAGATCCTGGTTGGCACACCTATTGGAAGAGTCCTGGCGACATCGGTTTACCCACCGACATCAGTTGGTCGACGCCGCCTGGGGTGACCGTTGGGCCCTATGCGTACACTGCACCTCATAAGTTCGAGTTTCAGGGCATCGTTTCTTATGGCTATAGCGATGAAGTTTTGCTGTACGCAGATATGCATTTTCCAGCAGATATGGCTGTGGGGTCAACAACCATTGGGCTTGAGGCGAGCTGGTTGGTGTGCGAGGTTTCTTGCATTCCGGGTCAGGTCAAGCTTGAGGGTCAGCTAATTGTCGGCCCAGTGGCGGTCCCGAGTGCCCAGGCCGCGTTGTTTGACCACGCCGAAACATTTTTGCCAGGCCCTTTGCCTGCGAGCCTGAAGATCAACACCAAGGTAAGCCCTGCAGAGATTGGCCCTGAGATGCCTTTCACGGTTCGGTTTGAGGTGATGCACGACCAAGCCGTGGTGCATGATGGGACTGGTTGGCCTTTCTTTACCCCGATTGCGGGCGAACAGTGGATGATTCTGGACACCCAGTTCCAAGCGATCAATGGGGGTACGGCGGTAACGATCAGCGCTGAGAGTTTCGCCCCTGACACCCTTCCCACCCATGACGCGGTTGGGGGCTTGTTTCAGCTGCAGATTGGCGGCGAGTGGGTGAGGACAGAGTTTACCGTTCCCCTCAAATGGGCAGGGGCTGAGGTGGCCATCGCTGCGGGAGTCGAAACCCAAGCACCCCGACCCGAACCCCAAGAGAAAAGTTTTAGCTTCATGCTCCTCATGGCCTTTTTAGGTGGTGTTTTACTCAATATTATGCCCTGCGTTTTGCCGGTCTTGAGTCTAAAGATTTACAGTCTGGTGGAGAATTCTGAGGCTGGGATTGCCGAGCAACGCAAGGCGGGTCTTGGCTATACCATTGGCGTATTGTTGAGCTTTATGGCGCTCGGCGGAACGGTGATTGTGCTGCGGTCGGTCCTCGGCATGCAAGTGGGCTGGGGATATCAGTTCCAAGCCCCTGAGTACGTCATCGGTCTCGCAACCTTGGTCTTTGTGTTTGGGCTATCTCTTTTTGGGGTGTTCGAGGTGCCAGCCTTTGGTGCGAGTGGCATGTCCGAGGCTCAAAACAAAGAAGGTATGTGGGGTCATATCTTGACCGGTGCATTCGCAACCTTGTTGGCCACACCATGTTCTGCACCCTTTCTTGGGACGGGAATGGGTTTTGCTTTCGGCTTACCAAGCTGGGGAATTCTGTTGTTCTTTGGGGTCGCTGGTTTGGGTTTGGCGGCACCATTTCTGGCTGTTGCATACATACCGGCTCTGGCAAAATTCCTACCTAAACCAGGTGCTTGGATGGAGACGTTCAAGCAATTTATGGGCTTTACTTTGATGGCCACCACCGTGTGGTTGATCGATGTCTTGGGCGCCCAGACTGGTAGCGCTGGTGTTGTGGGTTTTGCTGCATTTTTGTTATTCGTCTCCATGGGCTGCTGGATCTTGGGGCGTTGGGGTGGCCCAATCGCGACCGACCGCGCCAAGCTCATCGCCCTGTGCCTCGCCATTGCCTTGGCGATTTTTGGGGCCAGGACATTCTTGGTGGTCGACTTTTCAAGCCCAGAGAAGGCAGATACGGGTGCTTTGGTTCTGGATTTAGACTTTTCAGAGTCTGTGCCTTGGCAACCTTTCACCGAGGCTCGGGTTGAAGGTTTGAAGGGCAAGCCCGTATTTATCGACTTCACTGCAGATTGGTGCTTGTCATGCAAGGCCAATGAAAAGACAGTTCTTGAGTCCGAGAAAGTTCGTATGGCTATGAAGTTAAACGGAATTGTGCCACTAAAGGCTGACTGGACTCGCCGAGATTCTGTCATAACGACCTGGCTTCAACGCTACGGAAAAGCAGGGGTTCCCTTTTATCTGTTGCTGCCCGCAGACCCCTCCAAAGCGGCGATTCCACTGCCAGAAATTATCACACCAGGCATTGTTATCGCTGGTTTCGAGGCGGCCAAATAGCTGGTCGTTAGCTGTCCAAATGTTCGGCGTCGTTGAGGCGATGCAGGCGAATGTGCCCGTCGCGGTATCCCAGCAGGTTGATAGCGGTGTTTCTCTGCCCGATTCGCATATTAAAGCGGACGGGTAGGCCGAGAACGTCGCAAATAATTGCGCTGATGGCGACCCGGTGGGCCACAATGGCAACAGTTTGGCCCGGAATATGGGCGCTGAGTGCTGTGCGAAAGGCTTTGATTGAACGGTGTGCACATTCGTTCAGCGTTTCTCCACCTGGAACGCGCACATGGGTGGGGTCTTTGGTCCAGTCGTCGTAAAAGTCAGGAAAATCCTGGGCCAGGTCGGCGCCAAAATGGCCTTCGAGTTCACCCTGATCCAACTCGGTCACCCCGGGGAGTGCTGTTGGAGAAAGTCCCTTGGTTTGGGACAGGGGCATGGCGGTTTCCCAAGCGCGGGAAAGGGGGCTGCTGTAGACCACGTTAAGCTTTGTGTGTGCCAGCCGCTTGGCCAACAACAAGGCCTGGGCTTTTCCAGTTTCGTCCAAGGGAATGTCTGAACGGCCCAAAAAACGGCGCTGTTTATTCCATTGAGTTTGGCCATGACGGATGAGCAAAACAGGAATTTCACCTTGCTGGCACAGGTTTTGCCATTCAATTGGATTGCCGTGTTGGGGTTTCATGCGCTAATGGATAACCTCAGACTGTGGATCCGTCGGTCCCGTCTTAAAGAAGGTGCAGTATGTCTGACCGTAAAAAAGGTTTTGACCCTCTCTCAAGTCTCTTCGATGCGCCCGATCCCGGTGATGTCAAGCAGGAGTCTGTCCCCGGTGGCGTCACTGAGCCCGGACTTCGGAAGATGGTTGTCCCTGCCGCCAGTATCCATTCTGGGCTCGAGCTTGAGGACGCACCCACGGAAATGGCCCCGATGCCTTCTGTGGCGGATGTCCCTCAGCCCAACGCTGAGATTGGTGGTGCCGGTCCGCTTCGATTAAAGCCTGCCCAGAGTGACGTGGTGGAGTTTATCGGTATCGGTGATCTGCCCGCCAACGATGATTGGACTGCCAGCAAGCCAGAGGCATTGTTTGCGCTCAACCAGTTGCCCTCTCCAGACCCGGAAGAAGAGGCAGCACCTCGGTATGGCCGTCGCTTGTCTCGCGTCGAGCGGTTGGCGGCTCGGTCAGTGCGTCCTAAGGCCCCACTTGAGGCTGCACGCGCCGCGGCTGTTTCCGAGTCTGCAGCCAAGGAGCGAGTGAGTCAGACTTTAACTGACCGTATTCAAGCGCTGATCGAGGCCAGTCTTCCTGGTGTCGGTGACCTGGATGTCAAAGCGACCAAAGTTGCCGATGAGCGTGAGGTTTTGCAGGCCTTGTGGAAAGCGCATCGCAGCAAATTTCTCGGTGATGGTGAACTTGAGCGTGCTGTTGCAGCAGCGCGGGTGGTCGAGTCGTTGAAGCATGCGCCAAGTGGAGCGCTTATCGCTGCACACGCAGTCACCGCTGCCAGTGATTACCTCGTGTGGATCGACCTTCAAAATGGTAGCCTGGTGGCCGCTTTCGCCGATGCTCGCGCCTATTTTGCGGGATAGCCCGCAGCATCAGCCAATGACTCCAGAGGCTTAAGCCAGCGAGACATCTCGGCCTGGTATTTGGGCCATTGGTTCACGGGGCTGGTCGGCGGCGTTGCGATGTCGATGCTCCCGTCCAAACCTTGGCTCGAGGCGATG
>DBIS01000226.1 GCA_002296975.1 Deltaproteobacteria bacterium UBA796
CGTCGACTACGAAACCGGTGATATTCTTTACAAGGCCTACGCCCTATCCAAGGGCAACCCCATCCGGGACACCAAGGAAATTTTGGCCGAAATCCAAGCCTATGTCGACGACCAGGGTGCCACCTTGGAATGCATGGGGTTTGGCGCCACCGGATATGCCGCGAATGTGCTCGAAGAGTCGGTCAAAGCAGATGTCAACATCGTCGAGACCGTGGCCCATATGCAGAGCGCCGTCCGGTTTATTCCCGATGCCGACGTGGTCTGCGACATTGGCGGCCAAGACATCAAGGTCCTGTTTTTGACCGAGTCTAAAGATGGTGGCCGCGACGTCAAAGACTTTCGGCTCTCCAATCAGTGCTCAGCCGGAAACGGCATGTTGCTTCAGGCCATGGCCGACCAGTTCGGTGTCAACCTGTACGACTACGCTGACACCGCATTCAATGCAGACCTCGCGCCCAAGTTTTCATATGGCTGTGCAGTCTTTTTGGATTCCGACCGGGTAAACTTCCAAAAAGAAGGGTTCACAGCACCGCAAATGCTCGCTGGGCTAGCAAAAGTCCTCCCGAAAAATGTCTGGCAATATGTGGCCCAAGTGCCTCGGCTGGCCGAATATGGCGAAGTTTTCGTTTTGCAAGGGGGCACCCAGCGCAACCTCGCAGCGGTCAAAGCCCAGGTCGACTACATTCGGGACCGGGTTCCAAATGCACGGGTTGTCGTCCACCCCCACTGCGGCGAGGCTGGCGCTATCGGTGCTGCCATGGAAACCTTGCGGGTGGTCAAGAGGCGTGGAAGCTCGACATTCATAGGCATGAGCGCTGCCATCAATCTGCAGTACACCACCATCAATGACGAGTCCACCGTCTGCCACTTCTGTCCCAACGAATGCAGCCGGACCTTTATCGACACGCTCACACCCGCCGGTGACACCAGCAGATACATCTCTGGCTTCTCCTGCGAAAAAGGCACCGTAGAGAGTACGGACGCCCTGAAAGTACTCAATAAAGAACGCGGCGTGATCCGCAAGCAATACCCCAATATGGTCGAATACGAAGGTGACCGGGCCTTCAAGCCCTTTTATGACTACGCGCCCCTGCCCCCGGCCGGCACACCCAAAAATGCCATCGAGGTCAAGCACCGCTCCTTTATGCGTGTCGCCAGACGGGCACTCAAGCGCGGATTCATGCGCTCCAACGTTGACCTCTCGGCCATTAAGATCGGTATCCCTCGGGTGCTGAACGTTTATACCGCTGCACCCTTCTTTCGGACCTATTTTGAGACCTTGGGTATTTTACCCAAAAACATCCTCTTTTCGAGCCCCACCACCGAAGATATGTGGCTCGAGGGTGGCCGGTATGGCTCGATCGACCCTTGCTTTCCCTCCAAAGTCATTCAATCCCATGTCCACGAGCTGCTCTTTCATTTCCACACCGACGAGAAAAAGCGAAAGGGCCCACTGGACTACATTTATTACCCCTGCATGACGAATATGCCGACCTATGTGAGCGACACCATCGACACATGGTCCTGCCCCATCGTCTCTGGGTCGCCGAATGTGGTCAAAGCCGCATTCACCAAAGAGACCGACTTTTTCGCCGAGGCTGGTATTGAGTGGATCGATGACCCGATCGCCTTCAACGAGAAAAACCTACTCAAAAAGCGACTTTTTAACACTTGGGGTCCACGCTTTGGCATCACCGATGATGAAAATGAGTGGGCCGTCGACGAGGCATACAAAGCACTCGCCGCATTCGATGCCCACATGGAGGCAAAGGGCCGCAACATCATCGAGTCAGTCGAGCGAGAAAACAAAATCGCCATTCTGATGATTGGTCGCCCTTATCACTCCGACCCAGGCCTCAACCACGGCATTCCCGAAGAGTTCCAAGTGCTTGGGTATCCTGTGCTATCGATCCGTAGCCTACCCAAAAACCGCGCCTGGCTCTCCCGTTACTTCGGCACTGAAGACCCGCTCGACATTCGCGATGTTTGGCCCGAAAACTATTCGACGAACTCGGCCCAAAAAGTGTGGGCAGCGCGCTTTGCCGCCAGACACCCAAACATTGCGATTTTGGACCTATCGAGCTTTAAGTGCGGGCATGATGCGCCCACCTACGGCATCATCAATGCCATCGTGACTAAGGCGAAAGTTCCGTTTTCTGCATTGCATGACATCGATGCAAACAAGCCCGGTGGATCGATCCAAATCCGCGTCAAGACCTATGCACACCGCCTCGATATGGTCGCCGAAGAACTCACCGACCAAGCCGAGGCCCGCGCAACCCTCGCCCGCCGTATCAGCGAAAAGCGCGCTGAACTCATGTCCAAACGACGCCCTGTTGCCATCGAGCAGTTGGGCGCGAAATAGCCACCTTTTAGGAGAAACCATGCCAATTCACGAAGATTCCGACGCCATAGACCTACAACTTGAAGCCGAACTGAACAAGTTCGCCGCAGAGGAGGCCGAGCGCCTAGGGCTTGGGCGAGAGCAATGGGTCGAGCCGGTCAACACCACCTTCACCCGAAGCCAAAGGGACACAACTACCATGCTCGTGAGCGGCCTCACCTTGGCCCACGACACCCTGGTATGCGCAACGTTCACCCACCTCGGATACAAAGTCGAACAGCTGACCCCACCCGATAACGAGGCACTGCAATTCGGTAAGGAATTCGGAAACCGCGCCCAGTGCAACCCAACCTACTTCACCGTCGGAAACTTGGTGAAGCACTTGGTCCATCTCCGAGACAAGCACGGAATGGCAACCAAGGACATCGTCGAAAACTACCTCTTCATCACAGCTGGCGCCTGCGGTCCATGCCGCTTCGGCACCTACGTCACCGAATACCGGAAGGCCTTGCGAGACGCCGGCTTTGAAGGCTTTCGCGTCATGTTGTTCCAACAACAAGGTGGACTCAAACAAGCCACGGGCGAAAAGCTTGGCCTTGAGGTCAATCAGGATTTCTGCCTGGGCATCGTGAAATCACTTTTGGCCGGAGATGTGCTCAACTTAATGGGCTACCGATTGCGCCCTTACGAGACCCAACCCGGCGCCACCGACGCAGCGGTCACCGCATGCCACCAGGTGATGGTCGACACCCTCAGTGGCGGAAAATCGATTATTCGGGGCTTGCTGAAGTGTCGGAAAATCTTCGCCAAGGTCAAGGTCGATCGCAGCCAACCCAAACCCCTCGTCAGCATCATCGGCGAGTTCTGGGCCATGACCACCGAGGGTGAGGGCAATTACGGTTTACAGCGGTTTCTCGAGAGCGAAGGCGCAGAGGTCGACATCCAACCGATCGTCAACTGGCTCTTGTTCATGGTGTGGGAAAACACCTTTGACACCAAACTGCGCATCGACCTCAAAGAGGATGATGTTGAGTCCAAGAAGGGCCTCAAGAACGGAACAGCCGCGGCCACCAAAAAGCTGTGGACACTCAAGGGTGCCGACAAAGTCATCCGCACGGTCTTTCAAAGCTTCGCACACGCTGTTGGACTGTATGGGTACCACCTGCCCGACATGAACGAAGTCGCTGAGTTGGCACAGCCTTATTACGACAATAACAACCGTGGGGGCGAGGCTCATATGGAGGTGGGCAAGCTGATCCACTTCGTTGAAGACAAAGTCAACCACATGACCATCTCCGTTAAGCCCTTTGGCTGTATGCCCTCTTCAGGCGTCTCAGATGGTATCCAAAGCATCATCACCACCAAGTGGCCAGAGGCCATTTTCTTGCCCATCGAGACCACTGGCGACGGCGCTGTCAACGTGTACAGCCGCATTCAGATGATGCTCTTTAAGGCACGCCAGAAAGCCAAAGGCGACTTTGAGCGCGCCCTGACCGCAACCGGAATGACTGAGGCCGAGTTCCAAGCCAAACTCGAGAAGAGCAAATGGGCAAGGCATCCTTTCTGGCGCCCCGCCCACAAAGAGGCCGGCATCGCGACCAACCTGGCTTATGCGATCAACTAAACGCTAGTTCTTCCACTCAACCCGCATCCCAACAATGTCGACATCGGCGGTGTACTCGCCGTCGGAGGACACATTGAATGGCGGTGCCGTGGGGCTGAACCGTGCATCTGGTCCGCCACCATCCCAGGCTGAATTGGTGATGGTACGGTCGAACAAAAAGAACTTGGAATAGCTTACGCCAACAGTCCACGCGCTGAGGTCATCCGCATCACCCAAGGTGTAGCGGGTACCAATCTGAAAACCGGCATTTTCAAAGTCGAGGTTGGTGGCTGAGACGGCGTAGTCTGGCACAGCATTTTGATTGTAAGCGACACGCCCGCCCAACCAAATATTGTTGCTGGCTTGATAGCCGCCAAACAGGGTGTAGTTCGATGCGTCCCACAAACGACGCGGGCTGTGGATATTTTTATCAACGCTCATCAACACTTCGTCATCTGATGCGCCCACCTCTTTGCCCGACTTATCGGTGAGGGTGACGGCAATGTCACCATCTTCATCGCCGCAGCAGGCGTTCCATCGATAGTGATCTACGGTGGCGCCGATGTTCAGTTTTTCGTTGACCTGTGAATTCACAGACATCCGCCATATGGAAGGCAGGTTCATCTCGATGGCGAGGTCTGCCTCGATGCTGCGGGCTTTTCCATCAGAGACCAAAAACCCAGGGAAGGTGACCTCCCCCTGACCTGTGCCGTTAA
>DBIS01000249.1:0-10524 GCA_002296975.1 Deltaproteobacteria bacterium UBA796
ATGTCCAAGACAAAGCCCTCCATGCGCATGCACCCGTCTGCGGTGCTACCAGAAAACCCAGTCATGCCTGCGAGGGGCAGGTGGACCCTCGGGTCGCGCATTTTTTCCGGGCTCGGCTTTGGGATAATAAGCTGCGGCGTAGAGAACTGCCCGCCCATGCTCACCGTTCGCCAAAGCAGCACACCATTGGCCATCATGGCCACCATCACCGTCGAAAACAAGCGTCCGCTCATGGTCTTTCCGATAGCTGATTAAAAGCCGTGACTTGCAAACGGTGGCGCTTCCAGGAGACAGACAAAGCTTGCCCGCGATGAGAGATCGCCATGGCCATCAGCCCGTTGAGCACCATCAATAGCCCGATATTGTTGAGCATCCGTCGCCCTTGAGCTTTGCTGTTCTTGGCCTTAGTCAGTGGTATGTCCTCCCTATTTCCCGCCCTCGTGGCCGGTATATTTTTGGCGAGCATCGGGCTTGTTCGCTCGACTGCCCAAGCGGCGCCACCCAATGTGGTGATCGTGTCTATTGATACCATGCGGGCCGATCGCGTGGGGATGGCGGGTGCAGACCAACGCAGCCTCACGCCCAACCTTGACGCATTCGCCAAGGGTGCCCACGTCTTTGAATCCGCTTTTTCGGTGTCCAACGAGACGTTGTTTTCGCACGCCGCATTGTTCACGGGTCAAAAGCCCTCAGCACATGGCGAGCTCAGCTACTTAGCGTTTGCTTTGGACCCGCAATATCCAAGCCTGGCTCAAAACCTCAAAACACAGGGCTATGTCACAGAGGCTGTGGTGGCCGGTGGGCACTTGGCGCCCATTTTTGGTCTAGACAAGGGTTTTGACCGCTACAACTCCCTGGGAAGTTTTGGATCTTTTCAGGCCACAGTGCCAGCCGCCATCGACGCCTTGGGTCGCCTTCGCCAAGGTGAGTCGCCCTTTTTATTGTTCGTGCACGGCTATGATTGCCACTCTCCTTACCCAAAGCCGGGCCTCATGTTTCGCCTTGAAAGTCCGGGCTACAAAGGCCCAATGCTTGCCCTCGCCCGTCAACCGCTCACCTACGAGCGGATTCGCTGGGGCACATACTTCCCGAATTTTCAGCCAGAGCAATTGGTGAGTGACGATGGCGTGGGGTTTTTGAGCGTGTCGATGTTTTCTGCCTTGGCCGACCATGCAAAGATGCCCCACCACCCACGCCAGAAGTTGGACGGGGCTGATGTGGACTTTCTCAAGGGAAGCTACAACGCGGCTGTGCGCTATGCAGACCATTTTTTGGGCATATTGCTTGAAAGTATCGCCCAGGTAGAGGGAGACACGGTCGTGATTGTGTTGTCTGACCACGGTGAAGACTTGATGGATCATGGTTTTTTTAATCATCGGATTGGGCTTTTCGATGAAAACACACAGGTCGTATTGATGATGGCTGGCCCTAAAATCCCCGCCGCCAAAGACATGGGTGTTGCGAGCCTGGGCGCTGTGTACGACACGGTGGTGGGCTTGGCTCAAGGTCACAAACGGGGCTTGTTAGGGCCCCAGCGGTCACCGGATGGGGTGGCCTATAGTGAGTCGCTTCGGGGAGAGGTGAGTGTTCGGACCGCTGCGGGCCGGCTGATACTTTCTGACGGATACACCATGCCAAGCACCCCACCAAGCTTAGCGCCCGAGGGCAGCGTGCTGTTGGGGCCAGATGGGCAAATTTTGGATTGGTCTGACCCCGCCTTGGCAGGGCTTTGGGCAGCCTTGCTCGGTGCAGGCGCATGAGCCGAGTTTTACTCATTTTCAGCGTACTCTTATGTGTTTGTGCGTTGTTTTATCTGCAACACCAGCCCGAAAACCATCTCATCTCTCCCATTTTTGAGGCTGCGGATGGAGATCATGATGGGGTGATCAGCGAGGAGGAGTACCAAAAAGTGGGTGATCCCTCTCTGGACTTTTCGGTCCTCGATACCGATGGCGATGGTGCCCTTAGCCCCGGTGAGGTGGAGGCATCAATCCGCTTGATCGACCCAGCTTGGGCTTATCGAGATCCAAGCTGAGGCTCTGATTTTGGGTCTTGGGTGAGCAGATGACGGTGGGAATCGACCAAGGCCGGTGTCGCCCACAATATCTCCTCAAGTTCCGTGATGCTGATGAAGCGGTCTTCGTTTTTGTCCCCATCGGCCATGGTGGCTGAGGGCAGGCTCACAGACCGAAACTCTTGGCTGCTTAAGCGGCCATCACCGTCGCGATCGAGCACAAGCATCAACGAAGAAGCCGGCTCGAATCGCGGCGAGGCCGGTGTTGGGGTTGGGCTCAATGTGCAGTTTAGGGTGAAAATGAGCGCGAGCATTACCAATATCCTTGGGCTTGCAGTTCACGTTCAGCCGCCTCGTTTTTGGGGGCTTGAATTGTGGATATGTGGAGAGATTCGGCCCATTTGATGAGCTCAGCCCTCAGCATATTTGCGGTGTTGGGGTCTGATTTGAGGATATTAATTTGCTCGTTGATGTCGTCTTTGACTGAAAACAAGGCCCAGTGTTTTTCGTTAAACTCGGTGCGACGCATGGTGTCGAGGTACTGTGGGTCGGTCAGCGAAAGCCCAGAGAATGTCAGGCGGTGGGTCTTGCTGCGAATAGAACGCTGCCCAAGTACCCCTTGGCTGATGGCAAATTGACCGACTTTCGGCCCGGCCATCAGGTCTTCCCCACGGCTGACAGCGGGCGGGGTGATCTGAGCTATCGCGGCCAAGGTGGGGACGATGTCGATGGCCTCAGCCAAGTCTTGTCTGACCGTTCCCCGTTGAGCCTGTGGCACAGCGCCGCCGCCAATGATGAATGGCACCCTTGTGGTGGAGTCGTAGACCACCGCACGGTGGTTGGTATAGCCGTGGTCTTGGAGGTCTTCGCCGTGATCTGCGGTGATGATCACAAGGGTGTTTTTCCATAAATCCGCGGTGACCAAAGCTTGGAATAAAAACCCCAGATAAGCATCGGCAGACAGCGCGCATGCATCGTAGTGGGTGTTCAAATGCACAAGCTCCGCCTGGGATAATGTGTGGAGTTTTGAGCTGTCAATTCGCCCGAACTCAGCGGCCAACTTTAGATAATGGGCGGGGTCGAGCATTTGCTCCCCATTATTATGCCAAACTCGGCCAATATCCTGGTTTGTCGGGTATAATTTGCTGTGGTCTACACCGTTAAAGACCACCTCGGACCAGTTTCTGCTCTTTAGCTTTCGCTCCATTCCCGAAGACACGGCGACGGTGTCTTGGAACGGGTGGTAAAACACGGAGGCTTGGGTGTGAGGCCGGTGGCAATCATAGCCGTGTACAAAGGCGAAAAATGGTTTTTCATCGGGCTTTTGGATCCAGTCGATGGCCATCGGTACGGTGTCTTGAAAGCTACCAAAATCTGCACCTTGGGCATGGGTTTGAAACCCCTGCATAAAGCCAAAAATGGGCTTGATATGCCCCCCAGCGTTGAAGCTCCCGGTGCGATAGCCGGCGGCCACCATCATCTCGGCGACGGTTGTCTCGCCTGGTGGCAAAACGAATCTGCGGTAGTCCGGCCATGCGATTTCAGATGGATACCGGCCAGTAAACATTGCGGCGTGGGACAGTAAAGATTCATTGGATTGGCTGAATGCAAGCTCAAACCGGGTTCCGTGCTTGGCCACAATGTCGATATTGGGTGTATTGGGCTGACTGTGACCGTAGGTGTGCATGCGGTCGGCCCGAAGCCCGTCGATGCTGATGAGCAGCACATGTGGTTTGGTCACTTTGGCTTGAGCTGCCACGGGTGGGGTCACCAAGGCCAAAGCCAACAAAGCGTAGATCACAGCGCCCCCAACACAGCGATATGTAGTTCCCAAGCCGAGATGCTTCCATCATGGTCGAGGTCGTGGCGCGAAAATCCAGCACCCGGTGCGGCAATAGCCTGAAATTCTTCGATATCTAAGCGTTTGTTTTGGTTTATATCTATGGATAAAAATATAGGTTTAACCAGACTTTTTGGCATATCTTGAGATAGAATATTTGGGCGAAACAGCATGATTATCAAAGCGGTCCCAAGGAGCAAGATTGGCAGGAGAATTCGGCTCATGGTTGGATCTCCCACCCATTGACATCCCGTACAAAAACCTGGCCGGGGCCTTGTTCTGCGAAGGGCTTTCCAGTCGATGCTGGCATCGGGTTTTGGGAGAGCAAGGCGAGCGTGATGTCCTTAATCTGTGTCATCGCGGTGGGGGCGGTCACCTGTTTTGGGTCGACACCGTACCCATAAAAGATGGCGGGCACATGGGTGGTGGTGTCGTTTAAAGCCGTGCGGGTTAAAAAATGGCCGTCTTCGCCTAAGGCTGCACCCGAGCTTCCCACCACCACAACGAGGGTATTTTCGAGGCGATGGCGACCACCGAGCCTGTCGATGATGGCGCCGATTGCCATATCGGTCACCGCGACACCTGTGGCATAGGTGCCCCGCAAAAATCCCAGGTCTTTTTGGCTGAGGGCCAATCCCGTCCGGCCTCCTGCGATTTTTTCCGCAGGATTTGGGTCGATCACCATCGCCCCGTCCATGCTCAGGGTCTTCGTGGGCTTAAAGTCCCCAAACCAACGATTATCGTGAATTTGCTCGTAGATATTGACCGGGTTCGACGGTCCCATCGCCTCAAGAAGTGGGCCTTGGTAGCCTGGGGTGTTGAGGCGCATCAAGCTTGGCGGGAGCAGCATTGGGTCTGTGCAATCCGACAGGTCAATCCATGCAAAAAATGGAGAATCTCCGTTTTTGAGGCCATCGAGTTCACCCAAAAATGTGGGCAAGACCTCGCGCACCCCCACCGACACTTTGGGTGCAACCGTGCGCTCGAAACCCTCGTCAAAGATATAATCTGGACCCACCCGAGGGCCGCTAAAGACCGCCAATGAACGATAGTGGCGCGCGCTTAGGATGGCGCTCAGGCTTTCAGGTGTTTCGGAATATCGAAAACTCAGCCCATCGAGGGTGTCGATGCTGGATGGCGGCGCCCCCCGAAGCATGGCGGCAGTAGAAAACACGGTGTCATTGGATGGGGCGAAGGCTTTCGAAAAGCTCAGCCCCTTGGCTGTCATCGCGTCCAAGTTTGGGGTCAAACTCTTAGCCTGTATATGGGTGCGGCCGACGTGATCTGCGCGCAAGCCTTGGACGGTGATCAGCACCAAGTTTGGCCCATCCAATTTGATGGCCTGTCCATGTGCAGTGTGAACAAAGGCCAAGCAACAAGTGATGAATCGCAGTGCAGGGAAAGCCATGGTTGTGTAGGGTACACCCACGGAGGGCCAATGACCAGACGCGATCACCGTTTGAGCCTGTCCGTGATTTTGCTCATCTGCGCGGTGTTGGCCGCCGCATCCAGTCATCGCCATCAGCAGTTGATACAAGCGTGGTCTGTCGCGAGACTTCAGCAATGAAGTTGGGGGTGCTATTTTGGGGGGCCTGTCTCGCCGTGCTTGGCGTGAATTTGTGGCAGTTGGTCGAGATTGGGCGGGTGTCGGACTGGGGGGGGCACTATGGGAATAATTTTCTCAAGCCAAGCCACAAGCCCCAAACCCCACACAGCCGCGACCCCAAATTTCATATGCCCCTCGCCGGCATGGACGGCTTCGATGGACCTTTAGAGGACGCTTGTTTCCGCATGCGCGCATTTTTTTCGGATGCAATCTTTGTGCTGGGCGCTCAAGGGGTCACAAGCCCGGTCGATTATCATCTCATCTTGGTGGCCATACAGGACGGCCACTGTTCGGTGCAGTCCACAGCGCTCCAAAAGCCATTTCAGGATTTGACCAAGGCGTGGTACAAAGCTGGCATGGACCCTTTGGCACCATTGCGGACGCAACCATGAGCAAGCTTGGGCCCATCGCCCTGGGCGTTGCATGGGTGTTGTTGGCGCTCAATATAGCGGTGGCTGTGTGGGTGTTTAGCCGGCCTTTTCCAGAGTCATCTCAGCTGCCCAATCAAACCGGCGGCTCATTTGTTCACTGAGAAGACCTGTAAAAAACGCGCGGGGCTAAAGTGATGCTCGCTTTGTAGCTTAAAGCCGTGGGCTTCGATGTGTGTGGCCACCAAAATGGGTTCCATGCGCGTGCCCCGATAAGGCTGGCCCTCGGTGACGGTGAGGGTGTTTTCGGCCACGATCAAGCGGCCATCGGGTGTCAGGGCGTCGCGGATTTTTTCGAGGAAGGCTGCTTGGGCCTTGGGATCAAGGTTTAGATAGATGGATTGATAGACCGCGCACATAAAAATGCGGTCGTATTTGCCCTCGCCAAGACCGGTGTTCCCACCCGATGACAAGACCACGGTGACGTTGCTTCGTTTTTCTTGAAGGGCGGTGGCTTTGATGTTGTCTGCATGTAATTTGTTGATTTCAGTGGCGAGCACACTGCCGGATGGCCCCACTAAGTCAGAAAATCGCCATGTGAAAAACCCAGAGCCAGCGCCGATGTCCGCCACCCGATGTCCGGGTTGGATATTCATGGCATCCATCATTTTGTCGGTGTGCTCCCAACCCGAGCGGGTAGGGGCTCCGAAACGGATCACCTCGTCGACAAACCGAAGCTCAGGCCTGGAGTTTGGGGCAGTGAAACCATATTTTCTGTCTAGATAATAGGCGAGCCCATCGAGGGTGTCCCCCCCTAAAAAACGGACCAATCTTGCGCCATCGGGGTTTTTCTTCATCTCGTCGCGTGCCGAAGGCGAGGCAAGATATTGAAGCAGCCAGCCAATACAGGCGTATTCGCTGCCAATTTGTGAGTCCTCGGCCAAAGCCTCAAAGGCCGCGATGGCTTGATCGAGCAAGCCTGGGTCTCGGTTGTCGATACCGCGAATGGCCAACTCGGCAGCACCCATCGCGAGTGGGTCGGCGTTGAGTAATTGGCCGTCTGGACGGTAAAATAAGGGCTTTGACGGATCGAGATCAAAGCGGGCCGTGGTGTGCTTGCTATGGCCTTGATCACTGGGGCTGTGGCCCACAAAAAAGCCAACCGTGGCGGCCAAAACTAGGGCGATGATGGTGCGGGCGGGCTTGAACATAGGTTCGGTCTATCCTGTTGGTGGGTGTGGCCAATGAAGACAGCGCGCTGATCGCTGAGTGGGGGGGCTATACTGGGCCCACCCCTGAGGTGAGAGAGAAGATGAAGATCATATTTTTGGCCATGTTGTTTGTTGCTTGTTCTACGACAGCCCAAAAGCCTGGCCTTGGTGATAAGCCTGAGGTTTCGGACACCGCCGTCAGCACTGTCGATACAGGGGCTTTATTTTTAGACACCGGTGAGGCACCAGGCACCGATACAGGCACAGCCGAACCGCTCAATATCGACATGGCGGTGGTGATTCGCGAAGATTGCGTGGTGTGTGCTGACCTGAGCGTGACCTTAAAGTCCGCCTCAGCCCTCACGGTGTTGATGGGGCCTGTTGGCGAGGCCATGCGCCCTTGGGTGTACTCCGAGAGTTCAGCCACCCACTCCATTCCGTTGCTCGAGCTTCGGCCAGACACCGATTACGCGCTCATGTTGGAGTTGGACATCGAAGGCAGCCCCGTGTCGATTGTGAAAGCGTTCAGCACATTGCCGTTGCCGGATGATTTTCCAATCATCAATGTGAATGTCAGCACTCCAGACGGGACTGAGCCCGGAATCACCTTGATGGTTTTGATCGAGCGCAGAGATGAAATCGCCCCAGATGTTGATGGCACTGGAAACCTTTTGGTGGCTCTCGACGCTCAGGGGCGGGTGGTCTGGTATGACCGAATCTACGGCATGGCCTTGGCCTTGCATATCGACGATTTGTCGCGTATTTACACCACCCAGACGGTTTTGCGGGTTTTGAAGCTAGACCCTTACGCGGGTACAGAAGAGATATTCCCTGCAACGTCGATGGGCCTTGATACGGTTCATCACGATGTTCGGTCCCTGGCTGATGGTGGGATGGCCATGCTGTCCTCTGAGCACACAGAAGTACGGGGCGAGTGGGGTTTGGATGGGGTGGGAATGGTCACCCACGACATTATCAGCGATGTGCTCACCACCGTTAATGCCGATGGTGAGGTGACATGGTCGTGGTCTTTAATCGACCATTTTGACCCGCTCGATCACTTTACAGGGGCGATGAACAACCCCTTTTGGGCGATGATGGCACCCTATAATTCGATGGCCAACCCCAAAGATTGGTCTCATGGAAACGCCATGGTGCCCAACGATGGCGGGTGGTTGCTCTCGCTTCGAAACCTCGACTGGGTCATGCAGGTCAACCCCAGCACCGACGAGGTCGATTGGGTTTTTGGTTACAGAGGTGACTTTACCCTGGCTGAAGGCAGTATTTGGTTTGGTCGTCAACATGATCCAAAGATTTTAGAGAATGGAAATCTGTTGATGTACGATAACGGTTTGCACCGGCCTGAACGCCCGCCAGGGTCAGCGCCCTATTCACGGGTTGTTGAGTACAACCTCAACTTCGAGACCATGGTGGCCTCAGAGGTTTGGTCTTGGGATGGTGGGGCCCAAGTCGTCAGCTTGCGTGGCGGCAATGTCGAGCGCCTCGGCGGGGGAAACTACCTGGTCAACGACGGCTCCTTATACGAGACCATGGTGTCCGAAGGCGGTGAGCGGCTGGCTCATTATGTGGGCCGGGTGCGACAGGTCGCGAATATTCAGACCGAACCTGAGGTGCTGTGGGAGATCACCGTGGGTACTTGGGGTGATTATGAGGGTCGAAGTTGGTGTGTTTACAAAGCTGTGCACATTCCGAGCCTGTACCCTGACTCGGCGCGCCCACGATAAATGGCTGTGGCCAGCGTTGGCTTAGCCCTCGAGACAAACCTGTAGTGCTGCCTTGTCGCCGCCACCGCCGCTTCGGAACCCCACCAATTCAAAACCGCTCGGACAGCAGCTGATGCCGCTCCCTTCGACCATGGCTTCATGGGAGTCGCACTCGCCTCCGCTCGCGTCGTGGGTGAGCTCGAGCACCGCTCGCGCATTGAAAGTATCACCTTCAGCAGCTTTGGCTGAGTCTGTGCCATCGCAAGCCGCCGTCCACACCACACCACATATGAAGCCCAAGCTCATCACCGTGACTGTTTTCCATCGTTTCATTTTGTCTTTCTCCTTATGACCTTAAAAGGATGCCACATGAAGCAAGATCGAGGGCTAAATTTTCTTTTCGCACAAAACAGTCAAGATGGCTGCTCGGATGGCATCTTCATCTTCAGCTTCTCGCAAATGCTGAAGCAGATCGCTGCGCAAGGCCATTCGCGCGAGGCGTTCGAGTACCCACAGTTGTGATTGTCGGTCGGCGCGGGGTGCGAGTACCAACAAGACCACATCCACCATCGGTCGGCCGCTGCTTTGGTAGTCGATCGCCCGGTCGAGGGTGAGCACCACAACTTGGGTGTGGCGCAAGGTCTCGACAGTGGGGGCTGAAAGGGCCACACCTTCTCGCAGGGCGGTATTTTGTTGCCGTTCTCGGTCAAACAATGCGGTGGTGATGCCCGTTGGGTTGTTGCAAGCCCCCGCGGCCTGAACCACCGTGCCAACCAGCTTGAAAAGGTCCACCTTTTTACTGACTTGCAGGCGATGTCCAACCACCGCGTGGTGGATGTACGGCGCTAAAATCATCTTTTCTTGGGTGTCCTCTCGGTGCGGTGCAAAGCGATGGTGGACCTGGTGTCTGGGGGCCTTGAGTTTGAGCACAGAGCATTGGGACGCCTCTGCGGCGCGGTGTTTTCTGGAGCCCCTAAACAAGGTTCGAAGGGTTCGCTCTGCGGGCGCGCCAATGATTAATAAATCATAGTCGGCCGACACTGTGGCGATGGTGGCCAAGGGGTCTGAGCCCCGGACGATACGACTGTCGCATGGCGAGGCACATAAAGAGCCGAGTTGGTCGTGATATTGGCGACTTTGGTCGACTTCGTTGGGGCCGGCATCGTCGGAGATGGGCCAAAATAGGGTCACCCGCCCGTCTTTTTGATTCGCAGCCAAGCAGTCGGCCACATGGACCAATAAAGAGTCATAGGGACCAGGCTCGGCCAGCACCAAGATTCGTTGAAAGTCGTCTTGGGTGTCACCGTCAAATGCACCCGCACGGTCCAAAAAGATGGCCAGGTCGCAAGGGGGGTTGTTCATCCACCAGGCGAAAGGGTGACGGATAAAATAATGAAGCTCGCTCCGGGTGGGCCACTCCATGATGATCCAGTCCGCATTGGTGACCGTCGCATGATGCAAAAGCGCATGTTTGGCGTTGTGGGTCACGATGTCATGGAACTCCACCTCAACATGTGACTGTCGCCCAATCTGGGCTGCCCGTTGGGCCAACAGCTGCGTGGCTTCGTCGGCCTCCAAAAAAAATGCAAGGTGGGCCTGATCGGGCACTTCTTCGAGACGTAAAACCTCTAGGGCGGTCGAACCGTCGTGCTCAACAAAGGCCGAGGCGAGACGTATCAGGCGTGAAGGTGCGGGCTCTCCCCCAAAAACAGGCACGATGACCTTTCGCTTGGTGTGCTCTTTCTCTTCTTCAGCTTCAGC
>DBIS01000249.1:10833-11331 GCA_002296975.1 Deltaproteobacteria bacterium UBA796
TTTCTCTTCTTCAGCTTCAGCCGCTTCGGTGGCTTTGAGGCTGTGGGCTTCTCCCCATAGGTGGTTGAATGCGCTCACCCGGTCGATGCGCTTGCGGACATAGAAAAAATACCAGCCACTGCCGATGATCAAGGAAAGCCCTACTCCGGAAATGGCGATCAATCCCAGATTAAGAAGCAACCAAACACCA
Source organism: Deltaproteobacteria bacterium UBA796 (assembly GCA_002296975.1). Lineage (GTDB taxonomy): Bacteria > Myxococcota_A > UBA796 > UBA796 > UBA796 > UBA796. Next base: position 11,024 of record DBIS01000249.1, read on the forward strand.
CCCATAATGCCGAGGCACTGGGTCCATGGATAAAGAGGAGAGCGAAAGCTTGGACGGTACCACCGTGCCCCGCTTTCTCTGAGCACGATCACGGCCAAGTTCACCACACAAAAGATGAAGATGGTGAAACCGCTGGCGAGTTTGGCGAGTTTGGCCACAGGCAGCAAGGTGATCAAGACCACCAGCAGCAATCCCGTCACGATCAGGGCCAAGACGGGGGTGCCAAAGCGTTTGCTGATCGCTGAGAGCGGGGCTGTAAGGCTGCCCGCACGGCTCACGGCGAAGGGAAAGCGCGCCGAGGCCATGAC
>DBIS01000355.1 GCA_002296975.1 Deltaproteobacteria bacterium UBA796
TGATTTTGACGGGAGTGAAAACGCCCGCAGCCACGGGTGGTGTAGATCGTGGGCGCCGCATTGAAGGGGCGGTCAAGCGCCTGGAAAGTGGACGAGTCGAGCGATTTAAGACCGGCGAACAAGATCCCATTCGTTTCGCGGTCAAGGCTGCTGAAGAGGGCGGCTGCACGCTCGGGCACCGTTCGGCATCCATGCTGGTTGAGTTCGTAGGCTCAGATTTGGGTAGAATCCAGAATGAGCTCGGCAAGTTGATTGCGTTTGTTGGCGGTGCGGGGGAGATCGATGGGGTCGCCATCGAGGCGGTGTGTAGTTTGGTGGCTGAAGCGGCGATTTGGGACCTGACGGACGCGGTGGTGAGGAGAGACCCAGACCGCGCTTTAGCGGTCGCTCATCGCATGCTGGAAACCGGTGAATCATCCCATCGCTTGATCGGCATGATCGCTTGGCAGATGCGTCAGTTGATCACTTTACAAGACTGTTTGGGACGGTCGGTGAATCCACGAGACGCGGGTATCCGTATGCCGCGGTACAAGTTGGAGGCTGCAACTGACATGATACGGAACCGCCCGATTCACGCGGCGCGGATTTTGGATCAGATCGCCACGGCAAACGCCGGCCTCAACAGTTCTCGTGCGGGCGACCGACGGGTGTTTGAAGGGTTGTTGTTACAGCTGACGACCTGATTTATAGCGCTCATAAACGACAAAGAGAAGAACCCGATCGGTATAGACCAATCGGGTTCTTCTCTTTGTTGTGTGCTCGAAAGCTTAGCCGATTTGGAGAATCGCCTTGTTCAAGCGGCTCACGCAGCGTGCAGCATTCTTTTTGTGGATGATGCCCTTTTGAGCGACCCGCTGAATGATGGCGACCGCGCCAGGTAGAAGACTCTGTGCAGCGGCCTTGTCACCCGCATCAACGGCGTCACGTACCTTTTTAATCTCAGTCCGCATGGTGGACCGATAGTGGCGGTTGTGTGCCCGGAGCTTAATGTTTTGCCGGTTCCGCTTGATTGCGCTTGCGATATTAGCCATTTTTGGCTCCATAGATTAGTTGGGAGGTGTCGGGCATTAACCCGTCTGCGGTCCGCCAGCTATCGCCACTAAATATGCTTGTCAAACGTCTGGGCCGTGTTTGATTCACCCGTATGTCGATTGTGTGCATAATGGCGAGGGCTTGAGTGGCGCAGTAAACGGAAGCTCGGTCTTTGAACCGGAGGCAGTCGATGCAAATTTGTGTTGTTGGAACGGGCTATGTTGGCCTGGTTGTTGGGACATGTCTGGCAGATCAAGGTTTTCGTGTAATGTGCGTGGACCGGGATGCTGAAAAGATATCCTCGCTCGATGCTGGGCATTTGCCCATTTACGAACCCGGCCTAGAGGACATCCTCCGTCGCGCGTACCGTGAAGGAAGACTGAGTTTTAGTACAGATCTCGCATCGTCTTTAGATGGCGCCGACGTGGTGTTTATCGCCGTCGGGACACCCTCGGCTGACGATGGATCAGCGGACCTCAGTGCCGTCATGACTGTCGCAGACGAGATTGGTGAAAAGTTGACTGCGCCTGCGACCATCGTGATCAAGTCCACAGTGCCAGTAGGGACTGCAAAGCGAGTTCGCGCCCGGATTGCAGCCAAAACCGATCATGCTGTTCACATTGTCTCGAACCCAGAGTTTCTAAAAGAAGGGGCAGCGGTCGCCGACTTTACTCACCCCGATCGAATCGTGGTGGGCTGTGATTCCGCCGCTGCAGTCGGCGTGATGCAGCGCTTGTACCAGGGGCTTGTCCGAACAGGCCGCCCGATAGTGTTCATGGACAACCAATCAGCAGAAATCACCAAATACGCGTCTAATGTGCTTTTGGCGACCAAAATATCCTTCATGAATGAGTTGGCGCGTTTATGTGAGGCGGTCGGTGGAGATATTGAGGCCGTCCGCATGGGCACCGGGAGTGATAGTCGAATCGGCCCGAAGTTTTTGTTCGCAGGTGCTGGATTTGGTGGTTCTTGTTTCCCGAAAGACATCCGTGCGTTGGCGTGGATGGGGAAGACGGCCGGGGTACACTTGGAGATTCCAGCAGCGGTCGAGCGGATCAATGCGGTGCAAAAGCGAATGGTCGGCGATAAAATTATCGCTCAGTTGGGTCCAGATTTGTCAGGGAAGACCATCGGCATTTGGGGCTTGGCTTTTAAGCCGAGAACCGACGATGTTCGGGATGCCCCAGCACTGGTCCTGATTGCACAATTGTTGGCTGCCGGGGCAACGATTCAGGCCACAGACCCCGAGGCCATCGAAGCGGCCAAGGCGGCACTCTCTACTCAAGACGGTTTTGATCGCGTCCACTTTGTTGACTCTTCACTGGAGGCTGCGCAGGATGCAGATGCAGTGGTGTTGATTACCGAGTGGAGCGAATTTCGTAATCCAGACTTCACCGCTTTGAAGGCCAAGATGCGGTCGCCTGTCATTTATGACGGCCGAAATGTTTTGGTGCCAGAGGTGGTATGTCAGGCTGGATTCGAGTACCACGGTATCGGCCGATTACCTTCGGCTTGAAGCGAGCACCCATGCAGCCACCCCTCGATAGAATTCGAAACTTCGCGATCATCGCCCATATTGATCACGGCAAGTCCACCCTAGCGGACCGCCTGATGGAGGCGTCAGGCCTTATTGGGGAGCGCGATAAGAAGGCGCAGTATCTGGACAGGATGGAGTTGGAGCAAGAGCGGGGCATTACCATCAAGGCCCAAACGGTGGTGATGGAGTACACCGCTGAAGATGGCCTGGTCTATTGGCTCAATCTGATTGACACGCCTGGTCACGTGGACTTTAGCTATGAGGTTGCGCGTTCACTTTCGGCCTGCGAAGGCGTGCTGTTGGTGGTTGATGCCACCCAGGGGGTTGAGGCGCAAACCCTCTCCAACGTTTATTTGGCGCTGGAGCAAGACGCGGAGATTCTACCGGTCATCAACAAGGTTGACCTGCCGAGTGCGGATGTCGATGGTGTGTTGGAGCAGATAGCTGATGGGATAGGGCTCGACGTCGAGAATGCGCTGTCGGTCAGTGCAAAGACCGGGGTGGGGGTGCCGGCCGTGCTTGAGGCCGTCGTAAAGCACTTTCCACCGCCAGTCGGAGACCGAGAGGCCCCTTTAAAGGCGCTTATCGTCGATTCTTGGTTTGACTCTTATGTGGGTGTGGTTGTGTTGATTCGCGTCGTCGATGGCGGACTAAAGAAAGGCGACAAGATCCTTTTAATGGGGGCTGAGGCCCAATACGAAGTCACAAAGGTGGGGGTGTTCGCTCCAGAGCTCTCCGAACGGCCAAGCCTCGCTGCGGGTGAGGTTGGCTTTATCATCGCCAACATCAAGACATTGGCTGATGCCAGGGTTGGCGACACAGTGACCCTCAAAGACCGACCTGCCGCCGAGCAACTCAAGGGATTCAAAGCCTGTAAGCCCATGGTTTTCTCGGGGGTCTTTCCCGTGGAGTCCAAGGACCACAGCGACCTCAGAGCAGCCCTTGAAAAGCTCCAACTGAACGATGCTGCCTTCAGCTACCAAGCCGAGACATCGGATGCGCTTGGCTTTGGGTTTCGATGTGGCTTTTTAGGTTTACTCCATATGGAGATCGTTCAGGAGCGCCTCGAGCGAGAGTATGGGCTCAACTTGATTATCACTAGCCCCAGTGTCGTCTACAAAGTCCGGACAAAGATGGGTGAAGAGTTCGAAATTCATTCACCGAGCATGTTGCCGCCCTTGCAGGAGGTATCGGAAATATTGGAGCCATTGGCCAAGGTGGTACTGCATGCCCCAGAGGTGCATGTCGGTGCGCTCATGAAGCTTTGCCAAAAACGACGCGGTGTCCAAGAGGCTTTCGAGTACACAGGCCCAGGTCGGGTGATGCTCACCTACATTTTGCCCTATGCCGAGGTCGTTTTTGACTTTTTCGACCGCCTAAAGAGTGTATCTAAGGGCTATGCGTCGATGGATTATGAGGTTCAGGAGTGGGTTGTGGGTGACCTCGTTAAGCTCGATATCCGAGTAAACGGTGAGAATGTGGACGCGCTCTCTACGATTTGCCATCGAGACCAGGCATATTTTAAGGGCCAGGCGCTTACCAAAAAACTAAAAGAGTTCATCCCTCGGCAAATGTGGGATGTGGCTGTTCAGGCTGCCGTCGGGACCAAAGTGATTTCACGCACAACGGTGAAGGCGCTTCGCAAGGACGTCACGGCCAAGTGCTACGGCGGAGACATTTCCCGGAAGCGAAAGCTGTTGTCTAAACAGAAAGCCGGTAAGAAACGTATGAAATCGGTCGGGAATGTGGAGATCCCACAAGAGGCATTTTTGGCCGTGCTCAAACTCGGCGATGATGGTTGATCGGGGTGGTGATTCTTTGCGTTGGTGGCGCGCAATCCCAGATTTAATAGACTGTGGCATCAATGGAGCTTCGAATGGCATCTCGAACGGGTCGAATCAGTTTATTTAGCTTTGTATTGATCTTGCTGATTGCTGGTACAGTGGTGATGAGTCAGCGCTTTTTCCCATATTATTGGGATTTTTGGCAGATGAAAGAGATCACCAAGACCACCGCGCGGACCTGGAAGATTTTGGGCCGACAGGTGGCAGATGATAAGCTTGCGACCATGATCGAGGATCGTGGTTTGTCCGAATATTTGGACTCAAGTTTTTGCGATATGGTGGACCGGAGCCGCGGGGTTTATGTGCACTGCAGTTGGGAGGTTGACGTTTACTATCCTTTCTCCGAGAAGATCAAGACTTTGGCGTTTCAGACAGAGCATTTCCAGTCCTTGGACGACTGAATCCAGGCAGGCTAAATCACGGTTGACCCCCGGTTGGGTCTAGAGGGGTCATCCATGACGCGAACCACCGGCATGAATGCCATCGAGGTCGGGCGGACACTCGACCGACTTGCCACCGAGATTATCGAGTTGTTGGGTGTACCCACTGATTACTCATTGGTCGGGATCGTGACGGGGGGTCATCCGGTTTCGGAGCGGCTCGCCGACCGAATTGAGGTAGCGACCGGCGTGAGGCCCGCGACGGGTACGGTGGATATCACCTTGTACCGAGACGATTTGTATACCGGTCTAGAAAAGCCGGTTTTGGGTGAAACTCGGTTGCCTTTTGATCTGACTGGCCAGGACATTGTCTTGGTGGATGATGTGCTCTTTACTGGGCGGACCGTTCGGGCGGCCTTGGATGTGCTCCATGATTACGGGAGACCTCGGTCTGTGAAGCTCGCTGTGCTGGTGGACCGAGGGCATCGCGAGCTGCCGATTTCCGCGGATTTTTCGGGGCGTTTTTTGGTCACTGAAAAGACAGATCGGGTGGAGGTCAGTTTGAGCCTGAGTGAGGATAGTGGTGATTTCGTAGCGGTTCATTCTCCCAGCCGAGGTGTGGCATGAAGGGTAAAGACCTGCTCGGTCTGAGGGGCTTGCCAAAAGCGGAAATTGTTGAGATTCTCGATACGGCAGATCGCTTTCGAAAAGTCTCTGAGCGCCGCATCAAAAAGGTGCCAACCCTTCGTGGCCGGACGGTCGTGACGCTGTTTATGGAGAACTCCACGCGAACGCGCCTGAGTTTTGATTTGGCCGCAAAGCGTTTGAGTGCAGATACCCTGAGCTTTTCAGCGTCGTCGAGCGCGACCAAAAAGGGTGAAACCTTGATGGATACAGCGCGCAATATTGACGCCATGAAGCCCGATGCAATCATTATTCGGCATTCAGCGGGAGGGTCGGCACATATGTTGGCCGCGGCCTTTCCGTGGGCCGTCATCAACGCTGGCGATGGTATCAATGAACATCCGAGCCAGGCTTTGCTCGATATGCTGACCATGCGGGACCATCTGGGAAGCCTTGAAGGCAAGACCGTCGCGATTGTCGGGGATGTTTTTCACAGTCGGGTCGCCCGGTCCAATATTTTTGGCTTGACCACGATGGGGGCCAAGGTGTTGGTGGCGGGCCCTGGCACGATGTGCCCACCATCGATGGCCCATCTCGGGGTGGAGGTCCGGCACACGATCGACGATGTTGTAGAAGAGGCCGATGTCGTGATGATGTTGCGCATTCAGCGAGAGCGCTTGCGGCCCGGAATGATGTCTTCGGTGAACGAATACAGCCACTTTTATGGTTTGGACATGGACCGCTTGCGGCGAGCAAGCCCTTCTACCTTGGTCATGCACCCGGGCCCCATCAACCGGGGCGTCGAGATGAGCCCTGAGGTTGCAGATGGGGAGCAGAGTGTCATCTTGGAGCAGGTAACCAATGGGGTTGCTGTGCGAATGGCCTTGCTGTATCTGTTGGTTGGTGGCGAATCGGCCGGAGGGAAAAGCGATGAAGCGTGAACATTTGGTGCTTCGGGGCGGGCGGATTTTGTGCCCGGCATCTGGGGGCGATACGGTCGACGATTTGTGGGTTTGTGATGGCCGGGGAGTGGCGATTGGTGCCCTCCCAGGCGG
>DBIS01000052.1 GCA_002296975.1 Deltaproteobacteria bacterium UBA796
CCTTCGGACAGGGGCGCTTCTTCAGCCCGTATTGGCCAGTTGAGGACCATCTCTTGGGTGTTCGGCCAAATGGCAGAAGTCAGGTTTGTATCGAGGTAATACCAGTCCTCCCAATAAAATACCTGCTCATCGCTGCCATCGCGGATCTCGTCTACAGCGACCAAATGCTCACCTTTGGAGGTCAACAAAAAACCACTCATTTCCCTTGTGGATTCGACCTTGATTTCTGCGGTGCCAGTCGAGCCCGTCTGGACACAGCCATCTGTGGTGTCCAAAGCTGGACCCCCACGGTCTTTCAGCAGTTCATCGCAGCCCAAGGTGAACAGAAAAATTAGGTTCCAACGCATGGGCGGCAGCATAGCCCTCATTGGGGCCCGCTGTATTGATTGAAGCGCCCCTCGCCCAAAAAGCCGATCAAGCACATGCCGCTGCTTTCGGCCAACGCCACCGCCATTGAGGAAGGCGCCCCCATTGCGGCGACGACCCCAATTGAGGCCATCAGCGCTTTTTGTACAATCTCGAAACCGGCGCGGCCGCTCACCAGCAAAATTTTATCGTCGATCGGTACGCGATCTTCGCGGATGCGCCAGCCGATGACCTTGTCCACGGCATTGTGTCGGCCGATGTCTTCGCGGATGACTTCAAGCGTTCCTTGGGCGCTAAACAAGGCTGCAGCATGAAGCCCCCCGGTTTGCTCAAAGACCGCCTGGGCCTTGATGAGTCGCTCAGGAAGAGAAAATAGCACCGCTGGGTCAACCGAGAGGATTTGGCCCAGGTCTGGGGTCATCTGGATCAGGCGGTCTATGCTCGACTTTCCGCAGACCCCGCATGAGCTCGATGCGAACATCTCTCGATCTGCTGCATGGCGTCTGGCCGCTGGCACCCCCGATGCCAAGACCGTGTCGACAGTGTTGCCCTCGGGCTTGGAAGGCTCATCGACATGGCGGATGGCTACAATATCGTCGGGGCCATCAACCACCCCCTCGGTGAATAAAAACCCGGTCGCCAACTCCAGATCGTGGCCTGGGGTGCGCATGGTGATGGCCACTGACCGCCCTTCGATTCGAATTTCTAGGGGTTCTTCGACCGCGACATGATCGCGCACATCGGCGACCACACCGGGCTTTACACGTCGGATATGGAGCTGTTTGGACTTTTGGTGCTTCATGGACCTATCGTCCCATGATGACGGAGAATCGTTGCTCAGGAAAGTCAATGTGCTCCGTGTTTGAAAATCCTGCCTTGCCGAGGGCGTTGACCATTTCTCTTAAGCCATATGAGCGACCTGCCTCTGTGTACATCAGCATGGTCAGACCAAATAAGGCCGCGGGTTCGGGTTGGGCCATGGTCGCATCCAAGAACATGTCTTTGATGGCGATGACACCACCCGGTACCAAGACCTTGCGCAAACGGGGCAGCAAGCTGTCGAGTTCTTCAGGGCTCAAGCCATGAACGATATTGCTCAGCACGATCAACTGGTACGGTCCACCCAAATCATCGACCATAAAATCGCCGGCGATGGTGGCGATGGTCTCACCATAGCGGGCCTTGGCGATGTCGCAGCACTCGGCCCGGTCAAATAAGGTGACGGTGAGGCCGTGGCTGAGCAACTCATGACCGTAGCGTCCATGGCCGCCACCGAGGTCTAATGCGTGACCTTGGGTGACTCGCGTGGCCAAAAGGCTTGCCAAGCTGGCTGAGGATTCGTCTGAACGCCTGTAGAGCATATCCATAAAGGCGATTGTTTTGGCCTTATCTGCGGTCACCACCCCGCCGCTGGTCAGCCTGGAGTGGCCTTTTTCATCATGGACGGGTCCGCCTTGCTCGAAAACAGGCTGCAAACGCCCGAGGTCTTGAAATGAGGCCAAAGCGCGGTCTTGGTGCATCAGGCCGTCATCGACCATGCACTTGGCGGCGGGGGATAAGGCCCAAGCGTCGCCACCGTCGCTTTGTGGGTGGTGAATCAACAGTCCTAAATGGGCCAAAATTGGCGCGGTGTTGCGCAGGGCATCTAAATGGATCGGCAAGTCTTCTGCCCGCACCGGCTCGCTGTCGCCGAGGGCCTCAAACAGCCCCAGCTTTGCCCAAGTGGCAATGACTGCCCATGCGTTTGCGTGCCGCCGTAGGGCGTCGAGGTCTTGTTCGTTATTTATCGTGTTCATGGGGTCTCCAGATGAAGACCCCATGTATCGCGATGCGCGCTTCGCTTACAGCCAAGCGCCTGGGTCGTGAACGCTCTCGTCTGCGCTGACCACCTCGAGCTTAGTGTTGAGGTGGTAGACCGACGGGATGTAACCGTCGTTATCGAACAAGAACTGCGGTGCGTCATAGCTGGTGGGGACTGGAATGGAGAGAACGGGGATGTCATCAAAGTCATATTCGTCGGCCCAACTTTCTAAAAATCCTTGACTGGGAACGCCGTTAGAATTGTCGCCGGTCATCATCTCGATGATCTGCAAACCGTCATCGCGGTATTCGTCTTGGAGGGCTTGGACAGTCTCAGCCAAAGAACGGCATGGGCCGCACCAGCCAGCGGAGATTAAAATCATGACATGCTTTCCGCAAAAGCTGTACAGGTCGACCATCTCACCGTGTTGGTCCATAAAGGTCATATTGTTTGGGACGTCACCATCGCTGAGGGTGGGCCACTCGTTTATCTCACCCTCGTAGGTGACAGAGGCTGTGGCTGTGGCGCCAGTAGCAACGGGTGGTGTGTCACAAAAGCCCACATTGTATCCACCGGTATAGGGGTGGCTGTAAATATAATCGGGGTTTGTTCCGGCATCGGCCTCCTCGGAATTGGTGAAGCCGTCGTCGTCGTCATCGGCATCATCTGCGCCGCCGTCAGCATCGCCACCGCCGTCATCGTCTGCATCACCGTCGGCCCCGCCAAAAGGTGGAGGGCTTGCGGTGCTCTCCTTGTCGGTATCGAAACAGGCGGAGAGAAGGAAGAGTGCGCTAAGCGCGGTCATTGGGATGGTTTTCATGGGGACCTCGGGTGTGGTTCGTCGTTGAAGTGTACAGCCAGTGTAGCTTTGCTAAGGGGCCACGGGGTCAACAAACCGTAAAGCTGAGCCCAACAGAGATTCAGTTGGCAATGGGGGCCACGATTGGCTGGCCATCTCCACCGTTGATGCTGCGATGATGTTCGCTGTAATGTGCGGGAATCTCTCCTGCGCGCTCAAACACATTGCCGAGCATCTCGTCCATCGTCGCCATGGCCCACCGGGTCACAAGTTCGTCGGGAATGGCCCCGCCAATCGTTGCTTGGGCCTGATACAACAACAGTGTCCCACCCCCAGCCTCAACCGCGATCCACCCCCCATTGAGCAGGGGGACCCACATGGCGTTGTCGTTGTTTATTACACCGTGTTTTTCTTCATCCAGGGCCCATGTTCTTTGCCAGACATTATTCGATGAAGACGCGGCTATTTTTGGGTTGTTTTGGATGGCTATCACCCATTGCCGGTCGGTAAAAGGCCAGGGCAACCCGAGCCTTTGGTACAGCAGTTTCGCACCATCTTGGCGTAGCCCCAGGCGTTTTTCGGTCAAGCCAGACACCATCGTGTTGTGGATGTCGTCGATGATGGCGATCCAAACGGCCTTGCGATTGTGGGGTGTCCAGCCGATCCCAATCGCCGCGTCTGGCCCTTCCATGCGAAGCCGATGTTTGGCCACGCCGCCCTTCGCGATCACCTGAAAGTCGGTGTCGGTCAACGCCATCGGTTGGCCCATGTTTTGGCCGATCAACCCATGATGCTTGGACCACGTTTCCGCCAAGATCGCAGCACTCGGCCGAGCGGCAGCGACACTCAAAAATAGCAAAATGAAGATCACGGGCTGAACAGGGCTGGAGGCGGTACGATGAAATCTGGTGATTCGGCTCAGGTAAGGCCCGAGACGTCCGATTTAGCCTACACGATTGTGACCCTCCACGAGGAAGCCTTTGGCCGCTCAACACCCGCCCCAACCCGCAAGCTCAATATTTGCTCGCCTGGCAGCATGGTGGCGGCGGTGGACATTGCGGTATTTTGAGCCCCGACAGACCCTTCACCGTAAGGGGCCCGGTGCACGAACTGTTCTCCCTGGTTTACCACCTCCGCCGTCAGCGGTACCACCGACCAGCCTCCTGCCAGCGCCGCGCAGACAGCCCCTCACGAATCCTGTTCGCATCAAAGAGGCTGCTGCTCGAAAAACACTGGGTCAACCGCCACAAGCGAGTTTGGCACCAACACCGAGTGAGGCGGATATTTCACCGCCATGGGCTGATGGTGGTGTGGCCCCGAGTGTGGATCCCGATGTGGTGCGCCCCCACTTGATGGGCACCCTTTTTGAGATGTCAGACCGTGCGACCACAGACGCAAACCGCGACTTTTTGATGCGTTTGATCCGCTCCATGGGAACCGATGAACTCGATTTACCGCCCTTTCCCGATGTGGCCTGGCAGTTGGATAAGCTCCTTCATCTGGGCGACCCGCCACTGGCTCGGGTGGTGAAGTTGGTTCGCCGTGAACCCGCTTTGGTTCGCCGGGTTTGGACCGCAGCTTGCTCGGCTTTTTATGCCCGTCCACCGAATAGTTTGGACCACGCGGTGGCGCGCATTGGCTTTGATTCTTTGTGGCGAATTGGGATGGGAGCGTGTTTGCACTCGGAGGTTTTTCGGGTTCGAGGCTTCCAAGATGAAGCAGACGATGTTCGAAACCACGGCATTGTGGTGGCCGATGTGGCCGCGTGGATGAGCGGTAAAAAGCTGGGTGCTGTTTACTTGGCAGGGCTGCTCCACGATGTGGGAAAACTGATGGTTTATAAGGCTGCAGCCACCAACAAGTCTGCCAGCCCACCGGATATGGAGTGGGTTCAGAGTGTCGGCACCGCATTGCACGCGAGCATTGGTGTCATGGTTGCTCACGCCTGGAAGCTTGGGCCCGAGGTGGCTGCGGGGATCGGTTTTCATCACGACCCAGCCCAAGCCCCGCCCATGTACCAAGCCACTGCGATGCAGGTTCATGTGGCCAATATCGCCACCCACACCGCAGTGTTGAGTCGAGACGGAAAAGACAGCGGCGGTTTGCTCGCGCTGTTGGCCCTTGAGGGCTTGCGTTTTGATGTGGCGCGCACCATCGGAAAAGCCCATGAGATTCTCGACGGGCTAGAGCTCCAGCCAGGGATTGGCGAGGTTCCTGTTTTGGATGTCGTGACTGGAGAATAGGCGCTGTTTAGGCGGTTTCACCACGGGCGACGCGTTTGAGCAGGGGGGGCAATCGTCGGATGAGCTCGTCCCGAGTGGCCCGAAATGCCTCGTCTTGTTCTTGCTCAGGCGCAGAGGCGGGGTCGGGCAGTGGCCAGGAAATGCGCTGTTTTTTTCCGGGTAAAGATGGGCATTGTTCCTCTCGGCATAAGGTCACGATGAGGTCGATTTCATCCATGTCGACTTCGAATAAAGACTTGGCTCGTAGACCTTTGTCGTTGAAGCCACCTTCTTCGAGTACCCGCCGGACTTGGGGCCGAACATGGGAGGGCTCGCTACCCGCGGACCAAATATCCAAATCTGGGGCCATTTCTCTGGCGATCGCCTCGGCGAGTTGGCTTCGGGCGGAGTTGGCGACACAAAGAAAGAGTATTCCAGGCATGCACCGACCCTAATCCTTCTTGGGCTGCGATCAAGGCCGTGATACCGGTTGATCTGGAGGTCTTGGATGAACAGGTTTTTGTGGGTGGCGATGACGATTTGCGCTTGTGGTGCTGACAAGGCCGATGAAGACACGGGTATGGCCATCGATGCCGACCAGCTGGTCGGGGCCAGTTCAGTTGCCGATGCGGACGCCGATGCCGATGC
>DBIS01000178.1 GCA_002296975.1 Deltaproteobacteria bacterium UBA796
GATCGGGCCTCAAAGCCGACCGACAGATCAACCCTGAGAGCCTTTCACCTAAACCTAGAAAATCCAAAACTCCAAAAATTAAGTCCTCCGAGGCGACCTCAGCGAGCCCTCCTCACCCCGATTCAGAGGCAGGCTCATCGTCAAAGGCCAAATCGCCATCCTCCCGCAAGGGCTCATCGAAGCCAACCAAGCCATCTGCCCGATCGCGCAGCACCCTCGACTTCGACATCCCAGACCTTCCTGAGCCTGAAGACTCCTAAATTTGACCGACCTACCACGGGCCCAAGCTCAAAAGCCTTCAATCTAAAGTCTCAACGTGATAGGGGGCGTAGATGACACCATCTGAACAATTGGTCCGCTTTATCCGCGAGACCGCCAAACAAAAGGGGCTCAACACTGCAGCCCTTGCCGCAGCTGCTGGCGTGTCCCGCAGCGAACTCAAGCATGTGCTGTCGGGCAACGACCCGCTGACGGTCGACCTCATGGTCGCCTTGGCGGAAACCCTCGAACTGGGCCCAGAAGACCTCGCCGTGCTCGGTATGGACGAAATGCCCGCGCCAGAAAAGCTCAGCGCCGTCCGTAAGCACCAAAGCTTGACCGACCTCCCCGATATAGACCCATACGGCAACCACGCTGAACAAGTTCTTCGCCTCGGATTTGGCTTGGGCTGCGACATGCATGTGGTCCTCAATACCGAAGTCCTAGAAGGAACTGGTGTGCCTGCCGCCACCCTCAAACAGTTTCCAGACCTCCTACCCATCAAGCTCGACGCCGAGTACCACCATCATAACGACCCCCGTTTTACCCCGGAGGGCATTCAGTTAACGCTTAGCTTTGATACGCTGTACACCGTTGTCTTGCCCTGGTCTGCCTTCGCGCAAATCACCATGATCCCCTTAGAGCCCGAGCTTGGCGACGTCCCCGAACCCAGTAAATCCAGCCATCCGCACCTGCGTTTGATCGAATAGTCTGGAACAAAACACGCCACTGACGGGTCCATGTCCCACGGACCCCATCGGTCAGGGCCCCACGAGCACCCCATGATCGACTTTTCTCCTCGACGGCGCCTCTCCCTCCTCCTTTTCGGGGCAGGGGTTCTCGCCCTCGCCGGTGGACGTCCGCTTCATGCCGCCCCCATGCCAAACCCTATCGAGTTGGCAAGAGCACAACGTGTTGGGCAAATGCCCGACGAGGCCCCGTCCCATCGGATCAATCAGCTTTTGGCCGCCAAGGCATTCAACACCGAGGAACTCTTCGCTTTGTCTTCGGCCTTGCCCGTCATCGCCCAACACTTCATCCCAGGCAAACTCAACCTCGCCACCAACTACTTGTTTTCGCTCGATGGAGCCGAACTCCATAAAATGCGCGTCGGTGGCACTCTCATCCAAAGTACCCGCTCCCTCTCGAGCAAAGAAAAGAAGGCGCTGACCAAGATCAGCAAGTTTTTTGACGAAGATCACGAAAAACTTAGGGGCGTCAAGATTGGCCCGAAAGATGGGCGCGTCTACGTCGTTGAACTCACCTACCAGATCAAGAAAAAAAAGCAGCAGACCTACCGAATCGAAATGGTTCCGCCATCTACACCACAGCGAGAAGAGCGCGCGCGGGTCGCCTTGACAAAGTTTTTTGGAGCCCGGCCATCTCGGGTTTGGACCGGTGTAGGCAGTGCCATCAAGGTCGCTGATGCTTCGTTTGAAAGCCTATACGCCCTCGCCGACGGTTGGCGTCTCATGGATGGGACCATGCTCGGCGCCCAAAGCCCAATTCAGGCCATCATCATCGACGAACGCATCTCGGTCGATGGTAAAAACAGCGTCCGGCTCTATGCGACCGAGCGTACACGCTTGTTTCAAAACGTCGTTCAAGAGGTGCCGGTCACCGCCGGAAACCACACTCGCCTGCGCATCCAACATCGTACCGAGCACATCCGGGTCGAGTTCAAACAAAAGCGGTCGGACCTCAAAGTACAGCTGACCTACCTGCAAAATGGTAATCCTATCGCTGCACCGCATGTGGTCAATGGCCGGCTGGGTTCTCATGTTTGGGAAATGCTGGAGATCGAAAGCCAAGTGCCATTCAACGCCACTGAGGCGCGCATCGAGCTCATCTCCTCGCTCTCCGGCACCACCTGGTTCGATGGCCTGATATTTGAAGTTGTCGAACCCAAAGGAGTCCAGTAATGGCATCAAAAGCCGCCGTGACCGTCGCCACCACCGATGTCGAGATGACTCAAATTGTATTGCCAAGCCATGCAAATAACCACGGCACCGTGTTCGGCGGCCAGATGGCGGCATGGATTGATGTTTGTGCCGCAGTCGCAGCCCAGCGATTTTCCAGGAAGGATGTGGTCACAGCTTCCATCGACGAGATTCACTTCGTGAAGCCAGTCCGTCGCGGAATGGTCGTCATCCTCAAGAGTCGTGTCAACCAAGCCTGGAACTCTTCGATGGAGGTTGGGGTCCGGGTTGAGGCCGAAAACCCACGAACGGGAGAAACCGTTCACTGCTGCACCGCCTACCTCACCTTCGTCGCCATCAACGATGACGGCCAGCCCAGCACCGTGCCCGCACTCGACGCCGGAACGGACCCAGCAGCCAAAATACGGTCGACAGCTGCACAACAACGGCGGGATCATCGTCTTTCAGTTCGAACCAAGCGCAATTCAAGCGGTTGACGACTGCATCGTTGAGTGTGATGGAACACACATGAAGTTGCTTTCCCTTTCTCTGATACTCGTGTTGGGCGGCTGCAAAGACGACTGTGTGCAAATGTGTCAGCGTATCGACAACTGGTTGACCGAGTGTGGCTTCACTTGGGAGTCCAACTTCGAACACCAAGAATGGACCAGCATTGACGATTGCTATGACGCATATAACGATGCGAGCAAAGGAAAGGAAAGCTCCTGCATTCGGCGTGCCCATGAGTGGGATCTCAAGGAATGCTACTGAGCCATGGCTGACGTTCAGGTCAGATACCCGGGCCGAGCATGCGTGCTGGGCGAACACTGTGACTGGGCCGGTGGCGCAAGCCTCACCATCCCACTACCACTCGGGGTGCGCGTGCGTGCTGAGGCTGCCCGCGAGGGTGTCAGCGCCAAAAGTGAGCTTGATGGCGAACTCCTTGAAGGCCGTTGGAGTATTAACAATCCACGCATCGGTCACGCTGCCCTCCGCTTTGTTCCTGCAGCCATCCAAACCCTCAACAATGCTGGCATCCCGGTCAAGCCCACAGAACTATGGATCGCTGGTGACCTGCCAGCAGCTAAAGGATTGGCCTCATCCGCTGCTTTGAGCCTCGGTGTTTTGGATGCCCTGAGCCGATTCTCTGGACACCACCAGTCCACAGCCACCTTGGTCGATCTCGCATATCAACTCGAACACGACGCGCTCGGGATACCATGCGGCCGCCTCGACCAGGCTGCGTGCGCTGCTGCCCAGCCCTTATTTTTGTCTTGGTCCAAGTCAAAAACGGGCGAGATATCGATGAACGCCCGCCGAGTTGACCCACTTAAAGCCCTGCACTTTGTCGTGGCAACCCTTCGGGGTCCCCGCCATGCCAAAAAAATCTTGGCCACCCTCGCACGGCATCACGACAGTACCATCCCAAATTCCCATGGCGACGCTGTGCGTGAGGCCATCACTGAGTTTGCCTCAGCCGCCGAGGCTGGAGCATATGCAATGGAGACTGGAAATATCAAGGCCCTTGGCCTCGCCATGAATCGCAGCCAAGCCATCTATGAAGCCAAGCTCGCTGGCCGCTTTGAATCCACCCATGACCCACAGTTACTCCAGCAAATCAGGTCTTTGATTGACCTGGGTGCCATCGGTGCAAAGTTTTCGGGTGCGGGGGGAGACGGCTCAGTCATTGGACTCTT
>DBIS01000239.1 GCA_002296975.1 Deltaproteobacteria bacterium UBA796
TCCGGTCCCAACTTAAGGGACCAAATGGGCCGATCAGTATTTTAAATCCAGGGGCCAGCGGCTACGCATTCCTGCCAGACGTCGACCGCACCGCTCACCTTTGCTTTTACACCATCGAAGGAGACAAGCTCAGCCATGTGGACCGAATGCGCTTCGACGGTGAGCATTTTGTTGACGAAATCGGTGGGGCTTGGGCGAGTGGCCGCTGAGGCCTAGCTGTGAAGCCGAACCTGGTCCCCGGCGACCGCGATGACCGCCGCTTCATGTTGGGCAATCTCCTCGACCCGTGCATACACCTCTGCCTGGGGTGAGGCCGTCGCAGCCAAGTCCAAATAGGTCTGATGATGCCTGGCCTCGCTCTGGAGCAGCCCTGAATACAGGCTTACCAAGGCCTCATCTTGGAGGTTCTCGGCCAGCAACTTCATCCGCTCACAGCTGCGGGCCTCGATGAACGCACAACAAATCATGGTGTCTATAAATCGCTTTGGTTCTTCTTTTCGGATGACGCGATGCAAGCGTGCGCCGTAGGTGGAGGGCTCTTGGCGTTCGAATTCCCCTCCCCGGGCGTTGATGATGCCCAGAACCTGTTCGAAATGCCGCAACTCTTCTCGTGCGAGCGTGGAGAGGGGCAGCATGAGGGCGGATCGATATTGGTACCGAAAAATAAGGTTCAACGCAGCCGAAGCCGCCTTTTTTTCACAGTGCGCGTGGTCGAGCAACACCGCATCCATATCGGAAAGCGCTGTACCAATCCATTCGGGCCGACTGACTGAAGCCAAGCGAAGCATGTGATCAGGCGCCTTGGCGCGTCTCCAAAATTTTCTCACAGCCAATAATCATCTCAGAGAGCACATCGGCGCCATACACTTTGCGAATCACCTCTTGGTATTTTCCACCAAGAAACTCTTGATGAGAGACGACCGCGCCGACCTCTTCACCTTGTGGGCCGCAGGTGCTAGCGACCAACACACCCTCGCCTGAGATGTCCACCCGTGAACGCCTGGTATCTGATTCTTTAAACCACTCTGTCTGCTGGGCCATCGTTGCCTCCGTCTTGTCAGCGTTGGTATCCGATACTCAGCCTTGGGGCAAAAGCCGCGTCAAGGACGCAAGGAGGCCACAGCAACCAGTTCGCCTATGTGGTGGCGGTAACGCTCGGAATTATTTGACTCTTCTGGTGCGATCGGATCACGCACATGGGCGTATGCAACCGCCGCGGCCCTTATTTGAGACTTTTGGGCTTCCCGAATATCGGCATCCCAATCCCGGCCAATAAAGCCCAATAATCTGGCGCTGACTTGATCGGTGTCGCCCACCAAATCTTGGTACTGAACGGTCAACACTTCCAGCGGAAGCACCTGTTCCCAATGCTTCATTAAGCGGTGATACTGCGAAAAATAACTGCTGATCGCGTCGAGCCGATTGCTAAATGCAAACGATGAACCGCCAAAATGTTGGAAATAACAAGACAGACAGGTGTCGACTGGATCGCGGACGGTGTGGATGACCTTGGCTCCAGGGGTCACGATGGCCGCAAGTCCCAGGTGCAAGAAGTTGTTGCTAAAAGTATCCACCACGAATGGGGCACCAGACACACGCCTTAATGACTCCATTCTCGCCATTGATAGCTTGGCTACCAGTTCGCCATCAAGGTCCGAAATCAATTCGGGGTATCGCCCTTCCACGCCAACAAAATGACCGATCTCGCGGGCCATTGTGGACAAGTCGTCGAGCTCCCCAGCCACAAATACATCTGAATGTTGGCCCAAGACCTTTGACACAAGCCCGCTACCAGACCGTGGCATGCCGCACACCAGAACACTCGCCGAAGTGTCGATAGTCGGGCTTGACATAGACGCAAATAATGCAGGTGTAAACGTACTAATCAGAGAATCAACGAAGTGTTTATGGGCTGCAGCATCATAGCCGCTGGCCTGAGCCTGATTGGCCCGTTGATAGGCATCGAAGGCCGCGTCAACATTGCCCATCGAATCCAAAAGGTCACCCTCGGCAAAGCGAAGCGCCACCTCGTCAGACCTGGACACCCCTGGGCGGATTGCACGGCGAACCACCGGAAGTGCTTGGGCCGCCTGGTCTGTTTTTCTGCAAAGCGTCGCATAGCTAGATGCAACTTTCACATGTGGCCTAATGGCAGAGATAAATGGACGCAAAACGGCCATCCCTACCTCGAGTTCACTGCGCATGGCCAACACTGTAGCCAGGCCACTGCTTGCATTTTCGCACTCGTGGTCCCGCTGAAGCGCCTCTCTAAAGCTGTCCTCTGCCTCGCCAGGCTTACCGTCTTCCACCAAAAACCAACCAAATTGAGTTCGAAAACTGGCGCTTGCTGGGTCGAGGTCGATTGCCTTTTGGTAGGCCTCCCTCGCTTGGCTGGCTTGTTCTGAATGTGCAAAGGCCTGAGCCAAGTTGGCATGAAATATCGGATCATGTGGATTGAGGTTTATGGATGTGCGAAAACACTGTTCTGCGGCCATATACCGGCCCTGAGCAAGCCGAGCCAAACCCAAGTGATTGAAGGCATCTGCATCTCCTGGATTCTTCTGAACA
>DBIS01000299.1 GCA_002296975.1 Deltaproteobacteria bacterium UBA796
ATTTTTCCAGAGGTCGCAACGGACGCCGCAGCGGTGGACGACACCCAAAACTCATCCATCTCCACCTCAACATCCATATTCTCAGGGCCATCGACGCCCATGGCCACTGTCCCGGCGAGGCTAAAGAACCCACTGCCAGGCTTCGCACCCCACACCTCTGTGGTGCGAATTTTTAAAGTTGAAATATCGACAAAGCCGGGAAGGTATTCCACATCAATCTCAATCGGCTCATAGCGAATGGCCGTCGGCAAAAGCGTAAACCCAGCATTTTGAGACAGCACCTTGAGGTGCAACTGCGGGTTGCCGAGGGTGCCAGTGACACCACCTTTGATACCGATTGTACCTTTTGCCTTGGTCAGCCCGCTCGGCCCAGCGCCCATCGCAAGCGGAAATCCCGACCCAGACAGCCGAATATCCAGCCCTGGTCGGTCCAGGTCCATCTCCTCTTCAAACCCTAGACTGATCGGTATAAAACCATCGACTGCAAAGCGCCCTTCATCTTCGAAGGCCACAACGGTCTCAAGCCCGTAACCGTCATCTTGCTCAGAAAAGCGGGTTGTGAATTGCTTAAGTTTAGCGGCACCGATTTGTCCATCCACCAAAATAAAGCCACCCTCGAGCTTGGGGCTGGCCATCGTCCCGGAGATGTCGATCCCCCCGGCGAGCACACCTCTTATCGGGTGACTAATCTCTGCCATCCGGCTCAAATGGCCAACATCGACCCCCAACAATGCCAGCTTGACGTCAAAATTCTCAAGCCAGACATTGGGGTTGGCCAGGTCCACATTGCGGCCATCCCGCAACATTGCCTGCAATGCTTGGGTCAAAGTTGTCGCCAAGACCACACTCATTTGGGCGATTCGATGATTGTCCTGCCCGACAATTGTCGTCGCCTCAATCGTATCCCCTAAACGTTCAAATTCGACATCCAAACGAAGCCGTTCACCCTGAGGCCCTACCGGCGTATCGACCGCTGCGACCATCTTGATGTCGGGGTTGCACGCCTCTCCACTCATGCTCAAATCCATACTCGCCCGGCCATCCAAATCACCGATTGCTGGGATATGCTCGGCAAGGGTCTGCAGCCGAGCGCCGGGTATGTAGCTGCGAAGTTGGATTTTGCCATCACAATCCAGCGTGACAAGCCCCGCCTTTTGAACCACCGGTACCGCACCGCGAAGCCAAAAAATGGTCCGTTTTTCGTCGCCCACCTGCACAAGCACAATGGCTTCGGTGTCTGTGACGTCAACCTCAATCCGGGTGTTGAGCCCATCGACTTGGCCTGGTATCACCAAGCCATCGATGCTCATCCAGCCACTGGCCTGCATCTTGTCGCCATCGCCCTTCACCCGAATGTCCATCGACGCCTCACCCATCAACCCACCGAGGGTGTTTTCTGGCTCTACTGCAGCCACATCGCCACCCTTGACTGGGATCTGATCTTTGGACGGTTTTTTCTGGACTGGCGGGGCCGAAAGATCAACATCGGCGGCAGGTGCTTCTACAGGCGATAAGTCAACTATCTGCTGCACCATCTCCATGACGTAGCCCAAATCGATTTTATCCGCAGAGATCCGCAAGTCAGGAGCGGTTGCGCTTGCACTGCCCTCGACACTCAGCCTCCCTTTACCGTCAGCATTGGCGAGCTCAAAATGGACATCTTCAGCCCCCCCATCAGCCAAGCGAAACTGTATCTTTTGTGGAGACGCCATGCCGTCACCCTTGAGGACTGCAAACTGAAAACCATCGACAAACCACTCCCCAGTCTCGAGGTCACCACGAATATTCCCGGCCAAAAATGGTGCATCCTCGCGTCGAAGGTCGATGTCGGCCTCAACCGAGTTGCCGCTGACCGCGAAGGTCACAGGGCCACCATCGACCTCGTACCCTTGATGCCCAAAACGGAAGGTCTGAACATCGAGTTTGGCCTCGGCACTCAACTCACGACCGACAGGTATGGCCGCGACCAGCTTCCCCTCCAATCCTTCCATCTCAAAAGCGCCATCCGGCATCACAATGACACCGATCTCCAAATTGGCCTCGATGTTCACATCGCCGTCTGCGGACTTCTCACCCGAAAAGTCGACCTGGATATGATCGATTTTGGTGCCACTGGCATCGACACCCTCCAGACTAATGGTACCCGTACCCACCGCAGCCTCGCCGCGAAGCTTTGCATGCAAAGGGCCACCACCACGACCAATGCTCACCCCAGGTGCCCGAAAAGCACTCAACACTAGATTGCCGTCCAGATCCACCCGGACCTCAGGCGCCCAGCCAGCCCGCACTTGACCGTCATAAACGACAGATCCTCTCAAGCCCTCCGCACCATATTTTTGGAGCTTGGAGGCATCCGGGATCTCAGCTTTGATAGATATGTCTGCGGTCGAAGCCACCAAATCTAACCCACCAGTCAGCAGGATATTCGCAGCCTCATGCTCAACAGATACAGTCTCCAGGTGAAGCTGCCCCCCTGCTAGGCTCCCATTAATCACCAAGCTGTGAACCACCTCACCGGCAAAGACCTGGCCATTTGCCTCCATGGATATGGTGGCACTTAAACCTTGAGGGTAGTCGGTTCCAGTACCCTTGATGCCGTAGCGCCCGTTAAGAATAAAAGGCCCCGGCACCAGTGGGGTCAAAGCATGAACATCGAATTGCCGTGGCTCCAGCGCCACAGCCCAACCCAAAGGAGACGCCTCCAAGTCTAAACGAAGGCTCAAGCCGAGCTCTCCCCGCTTACTTTCACCCATCAATACAGCGTCAACAGCTAAATCTGAAAGAGGCCCATCGATCGCCATGCTCAAATAACCGGGCTCCGACAACATCGGCTCCCCGGCCAACGCTTCTATCGTTGCGGGATCGATCGGGTCGATGGTGAGCTTGAGACCCAAAACCGGGCTGGTTTCTACCGACTTAATCTCGCCTGCCACCGCCATGATGAGGTCACCCAAACGCACTGCGTCTAGCTCAAGCTGGAGGTCTCCTTTTTCGAGAATCAAGCCGCCGTCGAGCCGGAAAAGCTGGTCGATCGGTGCATCAAGATCGACTTCAATATCGACGTCCGACACCCTCACCGTAGCGCCGACCACCTGCGCACTAAGGCTCATCCCAAACGCTGGAATGACGGTATCACCGGCCGGATCGATAATTTTAACCTGACCTTTGGTGATGGAGAATCGCCCCAAGGAGATATCCAGGGGCAATCCAGAGAAAGGCACAGCCGGCTCGGTGGGCTCTTTGGACGCTTCTTCGCTTGGCCCAAACACAGCAGATAGGTCGACCACGCCATTGTTGTCCACCGTGAGGTCCACCGCTGGCCCATCAACCTCAATGCTGTCTATCCGAAGGCGACCGAGCACCAATTCCTCGAGTGAATAATAAACGCCTACCCGAGAGACGGACACGAGTGGCTTGCCCCCCTCATCCTGAATCTGAATATCCATCAGCACGATGTGGCTGAGAAGATTCATATCCAAGCTGCCAATTTGAAGGCTCCCGTTCGGGAAAAAAGGCGCGGCTGCATCGAGAATTTGCTCTCGAACAAAGGTAGACCCGCCCGTGGCCGAGAGCCAAACCAAGCCC
>DBIS01000112.1 GCA_002296975.1 Deltaproteobacteria bacterium UBA796
CAGCCCAAGGAACGCAAGGGTGGAAGGAGTGCGGCAATCAACGTTGCGAAGGCTGCCAAGTCGCCAACTGAGAGCTCGCCCGCGACCGCTGCGGGGCCCCCCACATACAGCAGGGTGAAGATGCCAATCCCGCCGGCAAGCCCGAGCAGTGGGAAGGCGAGGGAGCGGATGATCGACAAGCGCATGGAGGTGTTGTGCCAGGCGAGGTTCCGTGCATCGAGGGTCTTAATAAAGGCAGACTGCGCCCCAAAACCCTGCACGGTTGCGATGCCCTGGAAGGTCCCCAGCACGTGGTCGGAGATGTCACCAAGTTCAGCCTGGCTCTGTTTTTGTAGGACGAACAACTGCTTGAGAAAGAGTTGGATAATCCCTAAAGATACGATGACCGGCACCAAGGTCCAGCCGGTGAGTTCCGCCGAAATGCCGACCATGCGCCAGCCTGTGAGGGCGATGGCCACCGTGGTGTTGACCACTTGCATCAATCCAAATCCGACCATCGCACGGGTCCATGTGATGTCGTTCGATGCCCGACTGACGATGTCGCCGGTGCGGTGTTTTGCGTAAAAGTCGGGTTGTAGCTTGAGCAGATGGGCGAACAAATCCCGTCGAATCCTGTACTCCATGTCTCTGCCAGGATTAAAAAACAAGACCCGGCTGAGCGTTCGCACCACGATGATGGCCAGGCCCATTGCGGCGATGGAGAACACGGTCGTGCTGATGTCCTTCCCTTCGGTCATCGCGTCGATGCCAGCGCCCAACTGGATGGGGATGGTGACGGTGAGCCAGTTTGTGGCGATCACTGCGATGGCGCCACCGGCAAAACTGTACCGATGTGGCCAAGCATAATCGATAGCAAACCGAGCGAGGGTGCCTTTATTGCTCACTTTTAGGCCCTCGTTTTTTGGGTGGAGACTTGGCTCCAGTGTCCTCATCACGGCCCCAAGTGTCCTCATCTAAGTGGCTGGGCCACTCGACAGGCTTCAGTGGTCCCTTGGCCTTGGGCCAAGGGGTGGGAGCCGGTTCAGGTGTGGTCTTGGATGCGCTCATCGGCAAGGCTTATCCCACCCAAGAGCGGATATCATGACAAGCTAAGATCGGAAGGGAGGATTTGATGAAACGACGGCTCGACCGGCTCGGCTTGGCTTTGGCTCGCCGTCTTCGAGGCGGTGGGGTGAGTGTGTCTGAGGACCCGCTTGTGTTGACATCCGCTGCTGGGTATCGCCTCGCAGCAACGGTGTTCAGGCCTGCGGGTTCCCTGCCATCACCGGCGGTGGTGATGTTTCCAGGGGCAGATCATGACCGGCGCGCCTTTTATTGCGGGCAAACCCCGATGGGGGCCGCAGAGGTCGCAGCTTTGGGTTTTGTGGTGGTGATTTTCGATCCCAGCGGGCGTGGCGAGAGTTGGGGGCCAGAGGATTATGGCGGTGCTGAACATCAAGATGGTGTGGTCACCGCTGTGCAGTGGTTGCGGGAGCAGTCGAGCGTCGACCCCAGCCGGGTGGGTTTGGTCGGCATCTCCCTCGGTGTGGCTTCGGTGATTGGCGGGGCGCGGGTGTTGGCCGAAAAAGGTGAGCCTGTGCGCTGGGTGATCGACTGGGAAGGGCCTTGCGATCAACGCACAATCACCGCCAACCAAAGCATGGGTGCGCCTGCGATGGGGCACAGGTCAGACGATACGGCGTATTGGGCTCCACGCGAGGCCGTGCGTCATGTCCCCCATATCGACTGTGGCTATTGGCGCTTACAGGCCGACCCTGACCATGCGCAGCCTGGTGAGCTCGCCCATGCTTTGGCGATGATGAGGGCTGCGTCCAGCGCGGCGTTGCCATGGTTTCAACTCAACACCCACCACCGGGGAACGCTACCGAGTGCACCCAAATGGCTCAA
The DNA here is from genome assembly GCA_002296975.1 of Deltaproteobacteria bacterium UBA796. Classification (GTDB taxonomy): domain Bacteria; phylum Myxococcota_A; class UBA796; order UBA796; family UBA796; genus UBA796. The sequence continues at coordinate 1,888 of DBIS01000112.1, forward strand.
GCCGGGCCCGTTTGCAGCCAACCGTGATCTTCGACGGACGTTGGCGTCGTTGGTCCGATGAGTAACAGGCGTGCACAGCGGCTGTGTTCCTCCCATTGTGCCCATCCCGTCTCTCGGGTTGCCCTATTGGACTGGGTAGGGGCGGCGATTCGCGGCTCGAGAACCGGGACGCCTTGCTCCCGGAACTGATCAAGAAGATTTTTGGCGCTCTGCCGAAAACGATTGACGACGGCACCTGGGCAGTCGGACATGACGCTAAGGCCCTCGAGAATCCTCACGATACCGTCGGCAGTATGGAGGTCGAATACAGCCAACCTTTTCTCAGCCACCCGCTCTAATCGTCCTTCTCGCAGGTGTTTTAGGCGTCCCAGCTTGGGTGCTGCTCGGTAGGTGACCACCACGACTTCCCCGGGCACAACCAATCTGGGCGGATGTCTCGACAGCGTTGGGTCTGCGGGGGCTTGGAAACCGGCCATATCTTGTGCCCAGTCAGGGATGTTCACCCAGTGGATACCGTCCTTAAAAGCCAGACACAGTCGGGCCATGCCGATATTCAGAAGCTGTTGTTGGTCTACGACAATCGCCTTCACCCCAAGTTTGCGTCTGATCGCAAGGCATTGCGTTTGCAGCTGTTCTAGGTCTTCTCCACGAATTACGATTTTTGGGTACCGCTTCATGGCAAGCATTTTGGCTGTGACCCCATCAATATTGAGGATGT
>DBIS01000056.1 GCA_002296975.1 Deltaproteobacteria bacterium UBA796
TTCAACTCGCCATTTCGGCGGCCATGGAGGGCCATAATTACGAGGTGGTTTTGGTCAATGATGGCAGCGACGATGGTTCAGATGCGATCCTCGATGCCTTGGCCGAAGCTCACGATGAAGTCCGGGTCATCCACTTCGTCCGAAATTATGGGCAAACCGCAGCCCTGACTGCAGGCATCCGGCACGCACAAGCACCCATCATCGTCACCCTCGATGCAGACCTTCAAAACGATCCCGAAGACATACCCAGCATGCTCGCCAAGCTCGACGAGGCTGACGTCGTCTGTGGCTGGCGCAAGGACCGAAAGGACCCCTTTTTATCGCGCACCCTGCCCAGCAAGATTGCAAACGCGCTCATTTCAAAATTCTCGAATGTCCCCCTTCACGATTATGGCTGCACACTTCGCGCATACAAACGGGAATATCTTGAGCAAATCCCATTGTATGGCGAAATGCACCGCTTCATACCCATCTACGTGACCTGGGCCGGTGCCAAACTCATAGAAGTACCGGTTCGCCATCACCCCCGAACCCGGGGCAAGAGCAAATATGGCATCTCACGTGTGTTCAAGGTCTTGCTGGACCTCACCACGGTCAAGTTCCTCAGAGATTTCTTTGTCACCCCAATTTACTTTTTTGGCTGGCTTGGGTTTTTCCTTTTTGCATCAGGCATCGCAGCCGGCTGCGCGGCCATCGCTTTTTGGACTGTGCTCGACAACGAACTGCTGGCCGCATGCCTCACGGTCATCAGCCCCATGTTGGCCATCTTTGGTGTGGTCGAAATCACATTGGGCATCATCGCCGAGGTCCTAATTCGCATGCACTATGAAATCCAAGGCCGGGCTCCCTACCGCATCTCTCGCGCGCTGGGCGTAGAGCCGGCATCCGAGGAACGCTAGATGTGCGCTATCGCGGGCGTATTCAAGGCGACCGGCGTGGACCCCCGGCCCGTCAAAACCATGACCCATTCGATGGACCACAGAGGGCCTGATGCCCGAACTATTCGCCGGTATGGCGGCCAATCCCCTTACGCAGCCATTGGGGTGCAACGCCTTGCCATCGTCGATGTCGCTCACGGTGTGCAGCCAGCCCAGGACCCTTCAGGACGGTACCGTGTTGCCCTCAATGGGGAGATTTACAATCACAAACAGCTCCGTCAAAACCTTGTCGCGAACGGGGCCGCCCTCAAGAGCCATTCAGATACAGAGGTTGTCGCCGCGCTGATCGCGCGCAACGGCTTGGAGCGGGCTTTGAGCATGTGCCATGGCATGTTCGCGATGGCCGTACTCGATACCCAGGAACGGCATCTATTTTTGGTGCGAGACCGTATGGGCGTCAAGCCTCTGCACTGGACCCAACTCCCCGACGGCACCATCGCCTTCGCCTCTGAAATCAAGGGTTTAATGGCCCACCCAGCGGTACAACGCAGCCTCAACCCCGACGCCGTAGAATCATTTTTGATGTTTGAATACGTGCCGAGCCCCCTGTGCATCTGGTCTGGGTTCCACAAGGTCCAGCCCGGCACCTGGATGCGCTTCTCCGATGAGGGCACCGAAACATTTGAGTGGTGGTCCAAGCCCACCATCCTTCCAGGCCGGCCTGGAAACTTCGACAAATGGGCCAAGTCCCTTCACGGAGCGCTTCAAGTCGCGGTCAACAGCCGATGCGAGGCTGACGTTCCCATTGGTTTTTTACTCAGCGGTGGACTCGACTCTGCAGCAGTTGCCACCATGGCAGCCCGGGTGTCCACGACGCCGCTTCAGACTTTTTCGCTCTCGATTTCAGCAGACGGCTTTGATGAAGGTGAACAAGCAGCCCATACCGCAGCCGCTATCGGGGCCACCCACCACGACATCAAAATGGGACCAAGGGATCTGGAGCCCTTGCTCAAAGAAATCACCGCCGGGATGGATGAGCCCCTCGCTGACAGCTCCCTCATCGCAACCTGGCGCTTGATGGCCGCCATCAAAACCTCAGGCATCAAGTGTGTGCTCAGCGGTGATGGTGCCGATGAGGTTTTGGGCGGCTACCCCACCTATTTCGCCCACCGACTCGCCGGCCCAGCTGCGGGTGCACGAGGCCTGCTTAAGGCAGCCATTGCACGTTTACCAGTCAGGACGAACGGTGTGACCCAAGACTATATGGCGCGACGATTCGTACTCGGACTGGGCCTGCCTTGGCAGCGAAGACACCAGGTGTGGATGGGCAGCTGGCTCGCTGAAGAGATCAACGCATCTGCTGGCGTATGGTCGCGCCCAGACCAGATCGCCCTCACATCCTGTGCAGACCCCATCGGCCGAGCCATGGCCCTCGACCAGCAAATGTATCTCGCAGACGGGGTTTTGGTCAAAGTGGACCGGGCCGCGGGGGCTCACGGCATCGAGGTCCGCTCTCCCTTTTTAGACCATACCGTTGTGGAGCTCGCAGCCAGCATGGGCACTGGCCATCACATTCGTGGAATTGCCAACAAGCGCGTACTTAGGGCGGCGATGGCAGAACTCTTGCCCACCAGCGTGCTTGAACGGCCAAAAAAGGGCTTTGGGACACCCGTAGGCCCTTGGCTAAAAGGCCATGCTCGCCACCTGCTCGATGACCTCCCTGAACGGACTGCCCCGTGGATCCCGCCCGCTACCTGCGCCCGTGTGATCCAAGAACATTGTGACGGCATCGCCGATCACCGCCGGCGCCTGTGGACGGCACTTACCTTGGCGCAATGGGTTGAAGGGCCTCATGGCTTGGGCTGATTTTTGGCCTTCAAACCCGCTAAAAACACATTCGCGAGACCCGGAGCAGATTGCTCCAAAATCGCCTGGACCGCGACCAAATCCTGAGGATCTGCACCTGGCCTGAGATTAAACGGAGCCACCAAGCCCTTCACGAAGGCATCCCGCTCATCGCCCACAAATGTTGGACTTAAACCCAACCCGACAGTCAAGTCCTTGGCGCTCTTGCCCTGAAACAAACCTTCACCCAACCGACGCCCGAGTTCGGCGATGTGAAGGGAACGACACACTTTCAGGGAGTCGCGATGGCCATCGATAAAGCGCACCGCGGCATAGAGGTCTTGAGGGCGAGTCATTTCGCGACCCAAGCGTGTGGGCGGCTCACCTTCAGGTACCGAGCGGTCGATACGCCCATCAATGGAAACAGCGCTCATCCGGTGGACGGGCTCCTGCCCGACATTCCAGCCATGCACCCGAAAAACGAACCCCACAGAAATCAAAATGACCACAAAGCCCGCTGAAATCTTTCGTAGTGCGCTGTCCTCTTCCATGGATCCGCTTGAAAATGCCGCGCCAAGGGCCAATAATGGAAAAATCGGCGCACGATAGCGGAGGTTGAACGGGTCATACCCAGACACTGCTGGGTTATCTAACCAAAGGTCAAAGCGAAGCGCATAACCGGCCACAAGGCTGAACAGACAAACCGGAACAAACCACCGAAGCGCCCAAGGCCGCTCAGTACGAACCGCCAGCGCTCCTGCCCCCAATACGGCGACCACCACCAGAGAATACCACCACAACGATGAAGCGAAAGTACCAACATGGGGCCACAACTGAACCTGGAGAAAGTCGCTACCCACCCACTGAAAAAGCGCTGATGGCGATGCAAGCTCTACGGTTCCCCACCATTGTGCTGCTGGGCCTCGGGCTATCTCTACAGTCCTAAAATAAGACACAAATGGAATCAGACCTATCGGGAGGCCAAGCAAAAATGCCCCCGACGGGATCGGCCCTGCAGCCACAGCGATCACCAACACGCCCAAAAGCCCGTGCAACGCCGTCGGTGTGAACCAAATGCCAAGGCCCATCAATATGCCAGCAACCAAAGCGGCGATCACTTTCGCCCGATGAGACCTTTTATGAGTAAAGAGCAGCACTGCAGCCCCAGCGAACGGGAAGAATGTAGACTCCGCGTGATTGCCAAAACCCGTCAAAGCCAGCTCTCGATAAAACCCCGGCGCCGCCAACATTAAGCCGCCGAAAACGAAAGCTGCACGAGCGCCTGCAGCCCGACCTGCGATGGCCACACCGGCTGAAACCATCGCTAAATGGATGCCTCCGACCACCCATTTCCAGGCCAACACCGAAGGCCCAAATTGGCTGAACAAGGGTGCTGCGAGCACAGCCTCAGCGGTACAGCCCCCGCAAAACCACTTGTACTGCAACGCCCAGACCGCCTCTGTGTGGCCACAGGCAATGAGCGCTGCTGTGGTGGCGTTGTAGCCTTCCTCTGTACTCATGTGCGCACCGGGGCCCATCAACACATCCATGAGCGTGGCGAACCCGACCAATATCGTCATGGTGAACACCAAAGGCGTAATGGATGATTTCCTGCGTAAGCCCATAAAACACCTTGTCAGAAGCAAAGATTTGTTATCCAGCACCGACTGGGCAAGCAGCCTGCAAAACCATAGGATAACGCCCGCCTTCAACCGAAGAAGTAAAGCATGCGCGACCTATATTCCATCCTTGGAATCTCTCGAGAGGCCGACCAAGCCACCATCCGCGGCGCCTACAAAAAACTGGCGCGAAAATACCATCCAGATCTCAACAAAAAGGCGGGTGCGGACGACCGCTTTAAGGAGGTCACAGCAGCCTACGAGGTCC
>DBIS01000023.1:0-434 GCA_002296975.1 Deltaproteobacteria bacterium UBA796
CAGTATCGGCATCGGCATCGGTGCTGGGGGTTTCGGGTTCAGTTTCACTGCCCTTGTTGCCGGAGCAAGCCATAATGAAGGCGAGGCTGAGAAGGATTGATGGGCGCATGGGGGCTCCTGGTGACATCGGTGTCGTAATGGCTACGTGCAACGGTAGACACCTGTTTGGTTTGGTCCAGCAGTTGGTGAAACAAAGCGGTGACGACTGGAATATTTATGGATTCGTGCACGGTAATTTCAGTAGATTATGAGATGTGGCAGTGGGCTTTTGCAGCCGCTAAATGAGAAGGCGGAGGGTTTCATATGCGTTTGGTTTTACTGGTGGGCTGCCTCGTGGCCTGTTCGACACCCAAGCTCGACAATGTTGTTTTGGTCGCTCCGGTGATTGATGACACAGGCTTCGATTCTCCCTTGGATGCGGATGCGGATGCGGA
>DBIS01000023.1:799-10748 GCA_002296975.1 Deltaproteobacteria bacterium UBA796
GATGCGGATGCGGATGCAGATGCAGATTCAGATGCGCTTTTAGACGAACCATGTCCCACAGGGGTCATTTGTCTCGCAGGCTTTCCCGCCTCGCACCGGGGTGACACGGCCACATCCACCGACGATGTGTTTGACGGATACAGTTGCTCACCCGCCACCGCCGAGGCTGGGCGCGAGGTGCTGTACAGAATTGCGGTAGAGGAGCGGGGCTTGATCTCCCTTCAACTCTCCAACTTAGACTCAGGTGCAGATATCGATGTTCATCTGCTCGCCACGCCCGACGCCGGCGATTGCATCTCTCGCGGCCACTGGTTGGCGGGGGGGTACGTCGAGCGCGGCTATTATTGGGTGGTCGCCGACTCCTGGACCAGCAGCTCCGGCGTAGAAATGGACGGGGCCTATACGCTTGATGTGGGCTTTGTTGCGGTGTCCAGTTTGGCGTCCATGGGCATCGCGCCCGGTCCTGCAGATGACGCTTTGTATGCGATGGGTGTCGCATTCCAAAACGAAGCACCAGATCGGCTTTTTTATGGTATTACTGACTTCTCTCTGCACTCGAGCGAACGCCGGTTTTGGTTGATTGACCTCCTTGAAGGAACGCTTTTGTACAATCTCCCGCTTACCCACGGTGAAGGGTCGAGTGATGCCACGGGCGCTTATGCCACAAGCTTTTCCAATATCAATGAGAGCCATCAGTCCAGCTTGGGCATGATGAAGGGGGCTGAATTGTACTCCGGAATGTGGGGAAACTCGATGCGCATCGACGGGTTTGAGTCTGCGTACAATGGGCTCGTGAGGCCGCGCGCCATCGTTATGCATGGGGCCGAATATGCTCGAGAGGACTTCGCTGACACCTATGGGCGGTTGGGTGAGAGCTGGGGATGTCCAGCCATTGACGATCGAGAGGTCGATGCGGTGATGTCTGTGCTCAGTGAAGGGAGCATGTTGATGTTTTGGTACCCCGATGGCGATTGGTCTGTGCACTCCGACTACCTGTACTGATGATGTCACCTTGGGCGCGTGAAACACCGCTGATCGCTGGGATTGGCGCGGGCTGTTTTGGCATGTGGTGGCATGGGCGTGCTTTTGTTCCGATGGGCTGGCCAGCTGGCTTCGACTGGGAACGCTATTTGCGTGAAACTTGGGCGCACCTCAACCCAGGTACGATGAACAGCACATGGCTCGAGCCCCTGTATTCGTCCTTGTTGGGCGGCTTTGGGGATGTTTACGGTTTTGCTTGGACCGCCTTGGTGATCTCATCGATTTCGGTGCTGGGTGTTGTGGCGGGAGCTGGACTCTTGGGGCGTGCTTTGGGTGGGCCGTGTGTGGGTGGATTAGCGGCAATTGCGATTCCCCTCACGCCACAGCTGGCCAGTGCTGCGCGCTGGGTCAACTTGTACCCGCTCCTGAGTGCGACTACGGCCTTGGGCTTGGCGGGTTGTGTGGCCTTTGCACGTTGGCCTAAGTGGTATTGGGCGTGCTTTGGTGGTGCATTTATAGGTTTGGCCTGGGCGGTAGATGGCCGCACCATCACCTTGTTGCCGGGCATGATTTTACTCGCGTTGATGGGCGTGATGGCCGTACGAGGGACCATGAGGCGGGCGTTGTATTTCGGCCTTTTCGCCTGCGGTGTTGCCATTGGCCCCATCAGCTCCGATGTGCTGCGTGTGGTGCCCCGAGAGTCCACCGCACAAGTGGCGGAGGTGTTGAGGGGCATTGAGTTGTCCAAGCTTCGGAACAGTCCCAACCCAGCGCTTAGGGCGGCCTGTGCGACCGAGCCAAGTGAGGTCATCAATTTGGCCGGCTTGGTGCGCCCTTGTTCCGCTGTGTTGGCCCAAGACAACGCCAGCCGGGTCGACGAGGGCCTACCTTTTGGTCTGTTGCTGACCTTGTTCATGCTGCCCCTGGCGCTGCTGCCCGCGGGGCAGGGACGGCGCCAAACCACCGTCGCAGTTTTGGCGCTGATTCCGTTTGTGGGCATGACAGTCGTGATGTCCAGGTGGCTGGTCGTCACCCCCCGTTACATGATGCAGATCGCTGCCCCTGCTGCAGTAATTGTTCCGTTGGCGGTCGTGAATTTGATGGGTATCTTTAGCCGGAAACGAGGATTTTCGGGTTGGGGAAATATTGGCCTGATTGCCCTTGCCGCGTGGCTTTTCAGGGGCGGTCCGGCTCACCCAGCGTTGCAGCCGCTGGAGGCCTCGTCCACCTACGAGATGATGGCGCCAGTGCTCAAGTTTGTCCAAAGCCATTCCACCGAGGGTACTGTATTTTTGGACTGCTCTGAGAGCCATGTCGAGGCGGCATTATTGCCCCATTTTAGCCATGGGTTGCCCCAAAATATTGAAGGCCATGATTGGCCCCGGTGTGCGAGATGGCTGGTCGACCCTGAGGGCGCTCAGGATGCCTTCATTTTGGTGGGGGATCGCACCCAGATTCCAGGGCAGTCCGGCCTGAGCCTTCCACCACCTTGGCAGGAGGTTTTACGGTCTGTGGGCCAAGGGCAGAGCGTGCGAGTTTGGAAGCTAGATGCTGCCTTTAATCCCGAACCCTGAGCCCCAAAAATCGCTTTGCGCCCACACGCCAACTGTGTGCATCTTCACCGCGCAAATAGTGGCGGACGGCCTCGTCGGCGATGTGAACGCATTGGTCGATATTGCAGTGTAAAAATAGCCCTTGGCGACCAATCGGAAGGACCTCACCCAAGCTGCCAAGCTCGTCGATGGCTGTGTTCCAGTTGGCCAGCCATCCGCGCCGATAAAGCGGGTATACCCGTGGGATGAAATGCTGCTGAAGTTCAAGGATTTCTGTGCCGGAGGGAATGATCCCGGCGTCCACAAGTTGCTTTTGAATGATGTCTGGGTGGGTGCAAAAGTCAGCATCGGTACCATGCCGGCCTTGGGGTATCTCCGCACATAAAATATCGCAGTGAGCTTGCTCAAAGTCGGTCGAAAATTTGGCTGGTTGAGACACCCGCCCAAAGAGAAATTTCGATTCTGGTAGGTAAAAGGTGTCGGTGTCTCCAACAGTGCCCTTCGGGATGGAGATATGGACAATATACAGTCCACGGTGGCTGAGTTTGTTTCCTGGGGCAAGGTCGCTGAGATGCCCTGAGAAAAAGACAGGACCCTTCCAGGCTTTCACGTCTTCGCGGCTCACAGGTGTATCAAACTCGAGGGATACGTTCGCAGACAACAAACCCGTCTCGAAGAACTCAATGAGCTCGGTCATTCCGCCTGCAGGGTAAAGAAAGGTCGCGGGTACACTCGGGCGGAGTGCTTGTTTGAGCGCATCGACCGGGTTTGATGTGGACACTCGGGATTTCGCCACGGTTTGAGAGATATCGCCGGGATCCAAACCCCAGACTTTCTCAACATAAGGGGCATAAAATTGTGCGTAGGCGCGTCGACCTACACGCCGGACCACAAAATCCTCAAAGCCGATATCCTCATCGGTTCCCGTTCGGTCTTGCTCCCATCGTCGAAGCCGGCTGCGTGTTTTTGGCCTGAGCAGAAAGTTTGCACCCATATGGGCCGCGGTTTTCGGGCCAAGCCCACGTAAAAAATCAAAAATTTGGAGTGGGTATGCCATGTGGCGGTCGCCCAAAACCAGGACGCCTTTTCGGGTGCGGGACTCCCAATTCGCTGAAGCGGTGAGCTCTTGAAGGAGCGGGTGTGCGGCGGGATGAATCCGATGTGAACCCTGGTCGCAAGGTAAACCCTGGAAGTCGATGGGGGCGAGAAGCCCTCCGGGTCTTGGGGCTGCATCTCGAATGACCACTTCAACACCGGCGCGACGGAGCAGCCAGGCTGCGCTGAGTCCGGTTATGCCAGCGCCAACGATGAGGGCTGGGCCAGCAGCATTTGGGGCGGTGTTTGCCATAGGCAACCAGTCTAATGCAGAGCGGTCGCCACTGTGGTGGAGCGAAAGCCATCACTTTGAATGAAGAGTTCATGCCACAGCACGAAGTTGAGCAAGCTCCACAGTGGCCGCCCGTGGTCGAATGTCATTTCCCGGTGCTCACGCAACAATTTTTGGACGGCGGAGGGGTGCAATAAGCCAGTCGCTGCCACTCTTGCTGGGGACAGGATGTCCTCTGTCATGGCTGCAAGTGGTCCGCGCATCCACTTGGAGTAGGGCATCTCCAGGCCCATCTTTTTACGGTGTGTGATCGCGGCCGGGAGCAAGCCGTGCATGGCCTCTCGAAGGAGTGCTTTGGGTTTGAGACCACGCATCAGGTGCTCGGTCGGAACTGTCGCAAGATATGCGACAAGTGCTCGGTCGCAAAATGGCACCCTCGCCTCTAGGCCAAAGGCCATCGTCATGCGGTCATTTTTGACCATCAGGTCGTCAGGTAGGTGATAACCACGGTCTGTATAGAGCATCGCGTGGATGGGGTCACTGGATTCACATTCGGACCATCTGTCCGAAAAAAGCCCATACGAAGCTGGATAGTTTTGACAGTCATCACTGCTGATGATGAGCTTTTCCTTGGCCTCTTCGCTGAGCACCTCGCGCCAACTGTAGTGGGCTCGTGCGGCCTCAAACTCTGCACCGTGCACAAAGCGTTTGGCCTTAAAGTCGAAGCTCAGTTTGGCGTGACTGACCGGGAGTTGTCGCACAATCGGGCTGACCACACCCTTGCGAAACCAGGTGGGGATCCGGCGATAGAGTCGGCGGGCCAGTGCAGCCGCGTGGGTGTCGTACCCGGTGAACATCTCATCGCCGCCCTCCCCAGAAAGTAAAACCGTCACGTGGGCTGAAGCATATTTAGCCAGCAGTGAAGTGGGTATGGCCGACCCGTCGGCGTAAGGCTCGTGAATAGAGCCCAGATAGTGAGGCAGTACGGCGATGATGTCCTCTGGACCGACTGGGATGTGGTGATGGCGTGTACCCAAATGATTGGCCACCGTTCGGGCGTGGCGGGATTCGTCAAAGCTTTTGTCCGCAAAGCCGATCGAGAAGGTGTGAAAGTCGGCATCGCCTCGGGCGTGTTTTGTGGCTGCAGCGATGGCGCTCGAGTCGAGGCCGCCGGATAGCATCACGCCAACCTCTACATCGGAGACGAGTTGTCGCTCCACGGCCTCAAAAAGTAGGCTTTTACTTTGGTGGACCGCATCTTTAAAGGAAATACTGTGGTCGGTTTTCCAGCGGGTTTGGCCGAATTTCGACTTTTTGATGGGTGTGTCGTCAGCCTTGATGGACCACAGGCTACCTGGTCGGATTTCTTCAATTCCCTCAAAAGCCGTATGAGCGCCGGGAATATAGGCCATGGATAGGAAGTGATGTAAGGCCTTTTTGCTGGGTCTTCTTTCAAAGCCGGGTACCAAAAGTAGGGGCTTGATCTCAGAGCAAAACCACAACACGCCGTCATGTTCGAGCACGAAAAGTGGTTTGACCCCAAATGGATCACGGGCCAGGTGCAAAGTGGATGACGCTTCATCCCAGGCTGCGAAGGCGAACATGCCGTCGATTAGATCTAATGTCGCCTCCGGGCCCTTGGTGGCGATGAGCTGGGCGAGGACCTCTGTGTCGGAGCTTGAGCGGAGGCTTGGGTTTAGCCCATGGGTTTGGGCCAACTCGCGGAAATTATATATTTCAGAATTGCTGGACAGGGTGATGGTCCCTGCCGACATGGGTTGATGGCCACCCTTTGAACGGTCGATGATGGCGAGACGGCGATGGGCCATGCCGCACTGGGCGGTGGTGTAGGTGCCAGAATCGTCTGGGCCGCGGTGTGCGAGCAGGTCCGCCATGGGTTTAAGATGGGGCTGAAGCTCGCTGGGCGCGGTACTTGAGCGTCGAAGGTAGCCGATAAATCCACACACAGCCGAATAGTAGCGCTTGCGGGACTTAAAGGCTGTCGCGCTGTGTGTTGATGGAAACCAATGGGCGGACCTTGGCCTCAAGCACAGCGGGTGGCATGGCTGATTCTTGGGCGCATCCTTCCGCCGCTTCAGGCTGTCCACGGAGTCGATACAGGCTCACCAGGGCGGGGGCAATGCTCGCGTCACAGCTTTGAGGGCGAGGGCTGAGAATGCGGTCGGCGCTGTCCACATCGCCTGCGGCCAGGTGTGCCTCGGCCCAACGACCCCGTACGCCCGGTCCGCCACCACACTTGCGGTCCCAAACTTTGTTGGCCGTTTCGAGCGCAGCGGCAGCCCCAGAATGGCGCCTCGTGGTGTCGATCCACTCGCTGGCGAAATCACAGGTGGGTGGGCTGGCTGCGGTGGCGGCATCAAAAAGGGGCAGGGCTTGTTTATCGTCCCCGGTGCTCGCATAGGCGTGACCTAGCCAGGCGGCGGTGTAGGGGCTGGCCGAAGCCCGGTGCGCGGATTGAGCAAGACTGAGGTCGGTTGACCAGTCCCCAACCCGGGCATGGTTTGCCACACCCCAGGGGAGCATGAAAACCAAAAGGTAGGGAAGGGCTTTATGTCGGGGCAGCACACCGGCGATTCCGATCGCGAGCCCCAATAGCGGCAACACCAAATAGCGTTCGCCAAGAATGAAGCGGCTGGCGGTTGCGGTCATGGCTGGGGCGAGGCTGATAAGGCTAAATGCAACCCCGGCTCGACCCCATCGGCCTCCAAGTGTGCACAAGCCCACCATTAACAAGCATGCGCTGACGGCTGAGATGAGGGGAGGCGCGCCCAAGTAGGCGACGTGAAGGCTGTCGGTCAGTGGAAGCGGCCATATCAGCTTTCCAAGCATCGTCGCTGTGATGCTAAACCAAGCATCTGAAAAAATGGCTGCACCATTGAGTGGTGGTGCGTGTAGGAAGCCCGGGCCAATGAGTCCGCGGACACCAAAGGCGGCAGCCACCCCAGTGGCCAGTGCGCCGTACCGATACCTAGAATGCGTCGCCCACCCTCTGGCGTAGTCCAGCAATGGGAGAAGGCCTAGCACCACAAGGCCGGACTCCTTGGATAAACATGCGGCCGCGGCAAGGCTGGCAGCCGAAACAAGGCGTGCCCGGCTTGGATTTGTGGCTGAGGCCAGCCAGACTGCACCCAGGGCGAAGGCCAGTGCCATCGAATCGTTGCGCGCTGAGATAAAGCACACTTGTTCGGACACGAGAGGGTGCATGGCGTAAATACCCGCGGCGATGGCTCCTCTCTCACGCCCTAGCAGCTTGCCAAATAGGCCGCCGATGAGTGCGATGACGATGAGGTGCCATAGCAATGAGTGGAGGTGGTGGCCGGCGGCGGCGAGTCCAAAAAGTGCATTGTCGAGCTTAAGGCTGAGCATCATGAGCGGCCGGTAATACCCCGACTGGCTCGCTTGGAACTGCCAAAGGTCCGCGCTGAATATCTGGCCTAAGCTCAAGTGGCCGATGCCGATAACAGGATGGGTGATGAGGCCGTGGTCATCGGAAACGAAGCCCAAGTCCGTGACGCCCAAGTACACGAGGGAGGTAACCGCGATGATCAAAAGCAAGGGGCGCATGGGCTTGTTGGGCTACTCGTCGAAGATTTGAATGTTCGCCGCTTCGTTGGCGGGGGCTTGGGCGGTGTCTTGGCGGCTAAGCGCGCCTGTCACAGCCTCAACTCGGATGATGCCTTTTCTGTTGACCACCGCCCGAACACGGTGAATCGAGGAGGTGCTGTCCTGGGCAATCAAGCGGACCACCACATTGATGTGGTACACCCGTGCGCATTGGGTCTGCTGCATCACGTGGGTGCGTGGATGGATGTACCTGTAGGTCTCCCACGCATCATCCATTCGCGCCATCGCGGGTTGGAGGTTCAGGCGAATAATGTCTGTTAAACCTGTGGCTCCGGCGAACTGGGCCTTCAGTCCGTCAGAGGAGAGTACGATCTTTTTGTCGTAGCAAAGGACCGTTTCGGGCCTTCCATTGACCGCCTCGTGGGTGTCCAGATCAGAGCAACGACAATCGAGAATCTCTGGCGGGATTTTTTCAGGGCGCCGAACCTGAAAGCTCTCCTCTGCTTGGCCAACCTCTGCACCGTCAGCGCCATAAATATGAACACGGTGGTCGGCCATGATGCCCTTGAGACGTCTGCCTAGTCGGCGTTTGCCGAGTTCCTTGATGCGGTCTTTGATCACGTAGGCGAGGACCATTGCTGTTAAAAATGCAGAACTTAGTGAGGCGGCCCAAAGCTCTTGGATGACCAAAAGGGCGACGGTGGCGAAAAGCATCGCGAAGGCGGCGGCGGCCATGCCGATGAAGTCCATGGCCATTTGGCCGGTCTTGTCTCTTCTCACGCTGAGGTACAATGCTGAGCTGACGTAGCGTTTGAGGACCCGCCAGCGGTGAGGAAGGTGTTCGTTTCGGTCACCCTCATTTGCGTAGGATTGATAGCCTTGTTTTCGGCGGTGTCGGTATTGCCCCACGGCCATCAACCTGGCTTTGTTAGTGGCGCTTTCGATTTGTTCGTGGCCCGGTTGGTCGGCGCATTGTGCGACCAAGGCGGTGAGTGCCTCCTCTGCCAGCAGTGAAACGTATTCGTCGATGGCGCGCCACCCTTCACGTAAGGCGATGGGCACGCCGTCTTGTTCGGCCCTTTCTCCAACCTTGTGTAGGCGCGTGAGAGCAGACTCTAAATCCACGGTGAAAGCCGTGAGTTGCTCTGACGCTCCGCTGGGGTTTGTATCGGCTATGGCAAACTTGATGGCCTCTTGCACGTCAAAATGTGCATCGCGTACAGCCCCTTTGAACACGCACGCCAACAGCTTCAAACCCTGTTCTGCTGCTTTGACATCTCCCGGCTCTCCAGCGGCAAATCGGTCGATTTGAGCTTTGATGTCGGAAGCCCAAGGGCGGACGGCCGACTTGGATGACAAAGCTGACAGGGCCACTTTGGGCGTGGTCATGCGAATAAAGGTGGCGGTGTCTGCATAAAAGCGGGAGGCGGTGTAGCTGTGTCGGGTCAATGCCAAAACCCGAGGCACAAAAACATAGGTCTCGACACGGTACCGTTGTCTTTTGGCGTGGGGGCGCAGACCGTAGGCAAGTTTTAACTCCAGCTGGTTTTTGTCGTGTCTATTGAGGCGAAAATTGAGCAGGGCGTCTCCAAGGCTGCGGGGTTCACTATGCCAGATTAAGCGTGGTTTCGCTTTGTGGGCCAATCGGCACCGGCGCCAGGGTTGGCCGGTTGAAGCGCTAACTTAGTCCCCATGGAGGACCAAGTGGTGGCAGAGAAAAGTACCCTTTTAGGGCGCACCGTTACAGCGTAGACCCGTGGTCGACGATGATTTGATACAGCTTTTTGCTGGCAGCCAATGAGGTGCGGATGTTTTTGGCGCTTCGGACAGCCTCTACGGCTTGGCGGATGTCGTTTTGGGCGACCAGATTGAGCACAAAGGCTCGCTTCATTGCGGCCGACAGTTCCTTCTCCAGGGGTGGCAGTTGGGCCAGCATCGACGGCTTTCGCTTGGCTTTGTTGATGATGGCGATGCACTGTTTGGCCAATGAAGTGGCCTGGACGATGGCCGCCTTGGTGTCCTTTTCTTTTTTGCCGAAGCGGCGAGCCCGGTCTTTTCGGGCCGGGGCGCCTGATAAATCCGCAAGTATGGGCCGGACCTCGGTCTTTTTTGGGCTCAGCTCGCTGAGGACATCCCGTAAAGGCACGTGCTGCATTCCACCGATAAATGCGCCGCCCTCGGTGCAGTTGAACAGCGTGGTTGTCGCGGCATGGTCGCGGGCTGTGAACTCAAACCAGGTTCTAAATGATGCGAATGCCTCGTTGGTCGCCACTTCTCCACCGTAATACCCAGGGACCGTTGCACCGTTAAATCGAAGGCCTTTTTCATTGATTTGGTCTCGGAGTGTGTGGGCCAGGTCTTCTGAGTAGCCATCTAAACGCCAAGTGTTGCTTTGAGGGTCAAAGCTGGCCTTGGCCTGTCCATCGGTTCCGCCTTGGTGGTAAAATTGTCCGCCCTCAAATGAGAGGTCTTGTCCGACCAAGATGATGGGGTCGCAGCCCCA
>DBIS01000141.1 GCA_002296975.1 Deltaproteobacteria bacterium UBA796
GCAGACTCACCGGTGAATTGAAGGTCGGCGGTATCTAGGCCGGCCACCCCCGTGACGGGTCCATAAACAACGTAGACAGAACCGGCGTCGGTACCGCCATCGGAGTTGTCTGCGACGCCAACCAACACATCGTCCACACCGTCAGCGTTAAAGTCGAGGCTGCTGAGGACCGTGCCCGCTTCGTCGCTGTTGTCTTGACCAGTCAGCGCATCACTGACATCCTCAGCGTCCATCAGGCCGGACACAAGGGGGCCGTACAACACATAGACTGTGCCTCGGTTTGAACCGCCCAAATCGTTTCCGGGGGCGCCAATCAGTACGTCGCCATCGCCATCGCCGTTAAAATCACCGCTGCCTAGGCCCAAGCCCGCATAGTTGTAGCCATAGTCACCGATAAAAGTGACATCGGCACCCGACAAGCTGCCCGAGCTGCCGCCACCAAAGTTGATGTAGACCATTCCGCTGGCGTCACCGGTTGGGTCGGCTGAGGGCGAGGCCACCAGCAGATCGGCTGCACCATCGTCGTTGAGGTCTGGGACGATCCGAACCATACGCCCTGCCTTATCACCGGCGTTTTCACCGGTCAGAATCACGTCCGCGGCATCAAGGCTCATTTCTTCTGGCAGTGTACCGCCGTAAATCACATAGGCTGCACCCGCGGTGGTGGCCGCAGTGGACTCATTTTTGGCACCGATCACAATGTCATCGTAGCCATCAGCGTTGAGGTCGCCGCCACCAGACACTGAAATCCCCGCGTTGTCGCCTGCGTTTAGGCCCCAAAAAACGACGTCAGCCGCCTCGGGGTCGATGGCGCATTGCCCACCCTCGCCATCGCAGTCATTATCAAGGCCATCGTCACAGATTTCTTCTGCACCTGGGTTGACCTCAGCGAGGGCATCGTCACAATCATCGCCGGTGAACGCATAATTCTCGGGGAGGGCGCACGCACTGGTGGTGCCGTCCGGAGTACCGTAGCCGTCGCCATCTAGGTCTGAATAAAACGTCGTCGTGACATCTTCATCGATGCCGCCATCACAGTCGTCGTCGAGTTCATTGCAAACCTCGAGCCCATTGGGGTTGACATCGGGGTTGAGGTCATCGCAATCGTCGGTGTTGTCGATATAATGATCGGGCTGCAAGCAGGCCTCTTGGACAATCAAGGCTGAGCCAAAACCATCCAAATCGTAGTCGATATACCAGGTAGATTTGGCGTAGATCTCTGCGTTGGAGTCATCGCAATCCTCACAGGCTGCGACCATATCGCCATCGGCATCGTCAAAAAGCGTTGAGCCATCGCAGTTGTAGTCGATGTCTTCGTTACAATTCTCAAGATTGGAACTGGGATGGAAATCACTGGAAGCATCGTTACAGTCGTCGGCATTATCGACATAGCCAGCGGGCATTGTACAGGCGGACACTGTGGTGTCGATATCACCGTACTTGTCTCCGTCTAAATCGGCGTACCACTCCAAAATCAGGCCTTCATCGACACGCCCATCGCAGTTATTATCCAGGCCATCACAGCTCTCATCCGCTTTGGGGTTGACCGATGCGTTGTTGTCATCGCAGTCATCGTCACCGGCAAAACCATCGCCATCACGATCTTTGGCGCAACCTGTGAAGACCGCACCGAGTACCACTAAAAATATCAAGCTAATAGACCGCATTATTCTCTCCCAAATCCCAAAAAAGGGTGACCCCAATAAACTGACCGACCCCCTAATGTCCCCCAAGGTGTCAGTCAGGCGAGTGTAGAATTCTTTACATGGTGTCGTCAAACGAATTGAGCCACCAAAACCGTGCGCCCGACCTCACCCTCGTCTGCAAAGGCCCTTCTAGAAGCCAAGAGGTTCCACGGAATGTTCCACGGCTTGCCCTCCGTCCAACTCTAAGGGCGAGCAATCACCCCACTTGCCCCCTGAAGCTCGACCTCCCTTAGTAGATATCGGAATTTCGGGAAGCCACATGAGAGCCTCAGGCAAAAAAGTCGGCAAACGGCGCAAGCACTTCACGGCTTGGCGAGGCCTGATAGGATGAATTTATGTTTACAACACTCTCGACACTCACTTGGCTGGCCATGTCGGGCTGTGGCCTCAAGGGTGTCTTGCCTGGCGGACCCGTTCTAAGCCGGACCGAATTGCAACGATTTGGAGCGACCACCCCCTCGCCGGCAATGTACACCGGTCCTTCTTTGGTTCCCTTCCCAGTCATTCCATTACAAGGGTTTGGCCTTCAATATGCCACCGATGTCGTCTTTGTCAGTCGCCACCCAGATTGGGGAATGCACGAATATGCCAAATTGGACCTACCCGACACGTCTATATGGATAGCAAAAGACACTGCACGTTCCGGCGAACAAACGATTGTCGCCGACGTTGAGGGACTTGAGACTTGGATGCCAGAAATCCCGGCGCCGCGCATTCAGGCACCAATTCAAATACAAGACCAAAGTCACGGTGATCGCATTGATATCACCCTAAGATATGAAAACCCGCTTGGCCAAACCACCGAAATTTGGGCCAAGGGTACCATGCCGGCGAAGGCCCCGATGAAGCGCAACGGCAACACCATGGGCCATAGCAAAGACAAGGTGGCGGCTGTTTTGGATTTGGAGCGCTTTGGCTCTCAGATCAAGGGCGGCATTCGCATCGATGGACAAGAGCAAAAATTCGACCGTGTTTTGGGGCTTGTACCCTTCCGTTTTTTGCTGCGGCAAACCCAGGGTGGGGTCGTTGTGAGTAACTTTCGGCAAACGCCGACTCCAAATGGGTTTTTACTCACACGACCATCACCAAAATCGCCGGACTGGCCAACCCGAGCCCAGGAACGATGGCTTTGGGATGGCATGACGGCAACCCATGATAATGGTGTTGCGCGCTTTGACTATCGCTTTGTAGGCGGGGGCCTGTCACAGATTACCGTTCGCCAGCATGGCCTAGACACGCCCACGTTTGAGCTCGTGATGGAACCTGCCCTACCCGATCTGAGTCGGCCTTTTAATGGGCGGCACACCGTGGACTTTGTGATGCATGTAAACGGTCAGCGCGGCCATGGTTTGGGCACCTTGACCGCATACTGGGACGACGCCACGACCGTCCACGTGGCGTTCACACCCAGTACCCCCCATTGGCTGGCCGACCGACCCATGTTGAGCAGAATTGAGTTTGGAGTTCAAGGCGTGGTGGACCAACGGACGATCAGAACAGGGGGCTGAGAACAGGAAGCTAAAAAATAACCCCGCCTGTGTCGGTAAAACCGAACCAGACGGGGTCAAATTTTTAGTCTGCTCGAGGGGTGTGGGCGATTGCCCTGGCACCTACCTCTGAGTGAGCTTGCTTATCCGGGCTTAGGCACCCGTGTCGTCAGCGGCACCCGTGTCGTCAGCGTCAGCATCGGCGTCGGC
>DBIS01000326.1 GCA_002296975.1 Deltaproteobacteria bacterium UBA796
AATTCGAATACCGGAGAATCTGTACCGTGACCGGAAAACGTCCACAAAAGGGATGTTTGAGCATTCGTGCACCGTTTTTGCCAGGTACAGGGCCAAAAGATGTCTCCAAAGTTTGCGCCAAAGTCGACCCCGAAAAGAAATTCGTAAGCCGCTGGAAAAAACGAAAAAGCGGCAGCAACAAAGCCAGATCAGGAACCAGACCATCCAAAAATCAGGCCACGGGTAAATCACGCACCACCGGACCAACACCGTTTTAGGGGGCTTTTATGGGCGCCAATACCTTAGGGCAGTCAAGCCTCGCCATTAGCCCAGTTGTCTTGGGTGCTTGGTCTTATGGCGGCTGGTATTGGGGCGGGGCCAACGATGACGCATCTGTCTCTGCCATCCACGCCGCCATCGATTCTGGGATCACCACCATCGACACAGCCCCCGTGTACGGATTTGGGCGCTCGGAGATGGTCGTGGGCAAAGCCATAAAGGACCGGCGGTCGTGCGTGCAGATTCTCACCAAGGTCGGCTTGCGGTGGGACACCGACGAGGGGGTTCACTTTTTCGATACTGAAGACCCCGAAGGCAAACGCTGGCACCTTTACCGCAACCTGCGCCCCGCCTCGATTCGGTGGGAGGTCGAACAGTCTTTACAGCGCTTAGGCGTCGACCATATCGACATGATTCAATGCCACTGGCCAGACCCGTCCACCCCTATTGCTGAGAGTATGGGCGCACTCAGCGCCCTCTCACAGGAAGGAAAAATCGGCGCTGTCGGGGTCTCAAACTTCTCTGTGGAGCAGCTGACCGAGGCGAAAGCAGCCTTGGGCGATGTCCCCCTCGCATCCAATCAACCCCGCTACTCCTTGCTGCACCGTGGCATCGAGCGGGATGTCCTGCCCTACTGCAAGGCTGAAAATATTGGTGTCATCGTCTATTCACCCATGGGGCGGGGGATACTCACCGGAAAAGTGAGCATGGACCGACAATTTCCCAAGGGCGATGGCCGCGCAGATGAACCGCTGTATCACCCCGAAAACCGTGCCACGGTACTCGCAGCCCTGGAAGAGGTTCGCCCGATCGCCAAGGCCCACAATCTAAGTCTGGCCAATCTTGCAGTGGCGTGGGTGCTCGCACAGCCAGGCGTCAGCGCAGCCTTGGTCGGTGCCCGCACAGCAGCTCAATCGAAGGAAAATGCCCGCGCGATGGATGCGTGCTTGAGTGCCCAAGATATGTCCACCCTCAGGACAGTGTTTTCAGCCCTGAAAATCAATAAAAAACCCGGTCGTCAGACATGAGCTTGAGGCGGTTTGTCTTGCGAGCGGTGATGTGGATAGCGCTTGCGGTCGCCGTCACCTGGCCAGCATCCTTCTCCCCATCCAAGCTGTTGATCGGCCACCCCGATGTAGACGTCTGGAACCATGCCTGGGGCTACTGGTTCGTCCCCCACCAAATCTCCCAATTCAACTGGCCATTTTCAACGGACCTAATCGGAAACCCAGTTGGCGGCGATCTCTACTTTATCGACTTTCTCGGTGCATTATTCGGGACTCCGATAAGTTGGATATTCGGCCCATCCTTCGCCTACAACGCCGTAATGATCGCGAGATTGGCGAGCGCTGGAATGGCGGGTGAGGCCCTCGCATCGCGGGTTGTCGGGCCGGGTCCGCATTGTTCCATCACGGGCATCAGCATGGTCACCTTGCCCTTTTTAATGGCAGAGATGTCCAACGGCATCTCCGAAGTCATCGCGATTCACTGGATCATCTGGGTGTTGTGGGCTGGCCATGCCGTGTTGGAAAAACCATCAAGACGAGGGTGGATAACGGTGGGTGTCCTCTTGGGCTTATCGGCGGTGGCCAACTTCTATTACGGCCTCGTATCGGTGATGATGCTTGGGGTCTTGGCCCTGATGTCTTGGGCTCCTCACTGGAAGTCGGGTGGACGACCAAACCGAAAACAACTCGCCGATTTGGGTTTTGGCGTACTGGTGGCGCTCATTGTGGCCGCCCCTGGCTGGTTGGCCTTTCAGTGGAGCTTGCACAGCGACAAAGCCCTCATCGTCCGCCCTCAGGCCTTCTCAGAAGGGTGGATTCTCGATCACAACGCTGTCGATCCCCGCACCTATTTTTGGCCAGGTGACTTTCAATCAGTGGACCTATCGGCCTACGGTGAGGCTTTTATCCACACTGGATATCTGCGGTGGTCCGTGCTCATTTTGGCAGTGGTGGGTGTACTTAGACGAAAAAATCTTCGACCATGGCTCGTGGCAGGGACGCTATCTCTGGTCTTGGGACTCGGGCCGATCTTGTACATTGGAGAGTGGGTCCGGGTGGGGGGGCACGCCATCTCCTTACCATTTTATTGGGCCCAGTTGATGCTCCCAGACGTGGCGATCACACACCCCTTGCGCTTGAGTATCGGGGGCCAGATCGCTGTGGCCTTATTGGCTGCGGGGGGGGCAGCCGCGATGAACTGGCGATGGCTCAGTGTGGGTGCGATGGGCGTGGTGATGGTGGAATCGATGGGTTTTTCGCCAGGCCCGTGGCCAATACCGACCGCGAAGGCCGAAGTACCAGAGATCGTTGAGAGCTTCAAAGGCCGAGGGCCGGTGCTCGATTTACCAGGATCTGTTGGAGCGACAATGGCGACAAGTCGGTATTTTTGGTACCAAAGCGTCCATGAGCAGCCGATTCCCTACGCCCCCAATGCCCGCTTGGGCAGTAGCCGTGATTTACAGCTCCAAAGTGCCTTTACAGACCCACGGGTGCGTGAGGCTGAACATCGGGTGGTGGAGCATCCGGCCGCCGGACCGGACTTGTACCAAAAAGCTTTGGCCAAGCGATATGCGACCATTATTCTACACACCGATTTAGAGGCCCGAGCGAACCTTCCAAGCGCCTACACGCCGGTGTTGACCCGTGAATTTGGGCCGCCCACCGTGGTCGGAGACCTCAAGATTTGGACCACTGGAGCACAGCGATGATCGTGTGCATTTTGACCGCGCTATTCGCCTGTGGCGGGTCCGAAACCGTGTCTTTGCCGGCCGACCCACCACCGAGGCCCGAACCTGAATTTGTGGGCACCCACGAGGGCATCCAACATCCACCGATCCCTGCAGACAGTCCAGCCTGGCGACACGACCCCGGCGGCTTTGTGCCCAATGTGCGCTTTTATGGTGAGCGAAGCTGGGACGATGTCCGAATGCGCTTGGCGGGTCATATCGGCGTTATCGAGCGGGATCGGGCCAGACTGGCTGCGGCGGCAGGAGCGTTTGAGCGTGGTGCTGCGATTTACAGGGCTTTGGCTGCCGATATGGATGATATGGCCGCGGCAGCCACGGGGCCGGCAACGAAGATACCCAAACTCATCGCCAAGGCGGCGCGCCGAGATGCTGCTGTGCTCGACAAGCTCACGGTTTTGCCCAAGGCCACTGCCCATGCCGATGGCTCAGTCATCGACATCAGCGACTTTAAGGACTTTGATGACCGCCACCTGCTTCGTGTGGCACTCTGGAGCGCATATTTAGAGTCCGCAGACCCCGTCCGGGTAGACAGTCCATGGGGCTATTTCGACCCACAGCGACCCAAGTCATCGCCGGCTGTTTTCGAAGTCGAGGGCCTCGGCGGTATGCCCACCGGAGACACCTTGATAGATGTTGCAGGGGAGCCAGGCCCACGTGCGATTGGCCGGCTCGCCAAGCTGGGCCTCGACGACCCAAAACACAAGCAATGGGTCGAGGACACGGTCTATGTGCTGAACCAACGGCTCGCCGAATCACCAGGTTCGATCGTGTCTTTGCTAAAATCTCGGGTTGATCAACTCAACAGCTTCGCTCACGGCAGTCGCTACTACAATATCAAGCAGATGCGAAATGAAGGTGTGCGTGTGTTGGCACGGGGTGGCCACTTTCGGTTGGCCAGACAAATCTTGGCGATGAACTTCCCCTTGCACCATCAAGACTGGGAGTGCCCAAACCGGGAGGGCATCCTGGTGGCGATCGATGCAAGGCTCGGTATGCTCCACGGCGACCCAAAAGCCGAAGCGAGACTGATCGAGGCCCGAGCCATCACCGATGTATTTTTGGCCAAAACCCTGAAATAGGGTCCTGACCCCATTTTACGAGACGAAGCCACCAACGTGGCCTCGCCTTGAACTTCTTCAACCTATGGGGCAACCCAATCGGTGGCCCCTCCCGCATAGGTCGTGGTGGTCACATCGTATTCGATGTACATCTTGGCCTCTGAATTGGGACGGCGTGTGCTGGTCTCACGAGAGCAGCTCGATTCGGTGGACCGATACCATTCCCAGCCAAAGTCGGTGATGGTCACATCAACATTCTCGACCTCAGCTTTGACCAAGACCCCATCAGACCACCACTGAGTACCCGTCTGGACATGGCGAAAGGAACTGTCGCAACCCGCGTCCAACAAGGCCACCTCGTCATCATAATCGCCTTCGGATAACGATGTGTCGTATTGGTCACGGCCTTGGTTGATGCAGGTGTCCATAATTCCACCGGTCACATCGACGTCGCCAGCCTCATACACAAGCACTTTGGCCACGCTGAGTTTGGCTCCACCGACCGTCATATCCTCCATGCCGCTGAACATGTAGACTGAGTTTCCATTTTGTGAAAACCACACATCACCCTCTTGGGGGTTGTGCTTGGTCAACAAGGTCGCAGCGTTTGGGTCGAGTCCAGTGTCATCGCTTGGCCACAGACTGCTCAGGGCGAAAGCAGCGACATAGTCTTCAGCGGTCACGCCGTAGTAGGCCACATCGGTCTCGATCGCATTATCTGTGTACACCACTTCAGAGAGCGAGCTTGGGTCGTCTTCTGGGTAATTGTAGTTGACGATGGCCGAGCTCGAGCCGCCAGACCGGGTGGTCTCCATCACGAGGGAAATCCACACATCTTCTTGCTCATGGGTGTCATCGGGTACCAAACGGGGCACCTTGGTTTCGCCAACGACCTCCATGTTGATCTGCATTTCACCGGTCCACACCGAGGTGTAATCTCCGGAACTAAGCATGGCCGTAGAGCAGCGCTCGCCGTAGCCAATAGCGCCCATGGACTCGGCGACCTCGCTTCCAGCGACTTCCCGGTAGCTCTTTGAAACCGACCGCACCGAGGCGGTCGACTTGACCAGCAAGCCCACCTCATAAGGGCCACCATCTTGGCAACCTGAAGCGAGTGCTGCGAAACCAAAAAATAAGACTGAAGAACTGTATTTCATTGTCATTTCCCAAAGATGTCAAAGCAGGAATATCCGCCGTAAAAATACCAACCTTCGGCCTCACAATCGGCCGCGTCGGCCGCGGAGATCTCGAAACACTCAGTCATTCCAGGGTCAACGCAAATGCCATCGCTTTCACCGCCACCCCAAGAGCCGGTGTCGTCACCGTCTGAGGAAGGGCTTTCATCGCCCTCAGCCGAGGTCGGCGCGCTAAAGTCTGCGATGCCCTTGCCCCAGTTGCTAAGCTCAGCGAAGCCTTCCAACTCTGAATCATTGGGGCCGGGGCTCTCATCGTCGCCACAAGCCACGAAAAACAAGCCTAAAAATATTGCTAACTTCATAATTATACCTCACAGTAGACCCCAACACTAATGGGAGGGGCCAGCCGTCGCAACCGAAAACTGCATGATGACATCGCCGATATCGCCGGTGAAAGCCCGATAGTCGCCAAGCGCTATCGGGCAGGGCCAAGCCGGCCTCACTTCCAGCTATAAAAGCCCTGTCCGCTCTTTTTGCCGAGCCTCCCAGCCTCGACCATTTCTCGCATTAACGGCGGGGGTTCGAAAGCGGGATTATCAAGCTCCTTGGCCAAGTATTCACCGATATTCATGCGTACATCCAGACCCACCATATCGGTCAATTTGAGCGGCCCAACCGGGTGACGGTAGCCCAAAACCATGGCCTTATCGATGTCTTCCGCAGAGGCCACACCTTGAGCCACCATGCGAATGGCCTCCATGCCCAAGCACACGCCCAAACGGGATGTCGCGAAGCCTGGGAAGTCCTTCACAAAAATGCACTCCTTGCCCATCTCGGCACCGAAAGCACGAATTTGGTCGATGACTTTGTCTGCCGTACCGGCATGTGAAATCACCTCGAGCAGACTCATGATGTGAACAGGGTTGAAAAAGTGCAGCCCCACCAAGTTTTGTGGGCGACTCAACACCTCAGCGATCGACCCCACACTCAATGACGATGTGTTTGTTCCCAAAACCGTGTGGGCTTCGACCAAGCCTTCAACCTCG
>DBIS01000022.1 GCA_002296975.1 Deltaproteobacteria bacterium UBA796
AGTTTTGTGGGCGACTCAACACCTCAGCGATCGACCCCACACTCAATGACGATGTGTTTGTTCCCAAAACCGTGTGGGCTTCGACCAAGCCTTCAACCTCGGTAAATATTTTGCGTTTAAGCGCTAAAATCTCCGGCACCGCCTCGATCACCAAGTCGGCGCCATCGACTGCAGTTTGTAAATCCGTGGTGCCGGCCAAACGTACCAAGGCCTGATCCCGGACAATCTCGGTCACCTTTCCGCGTGCAACACCTTTGTCCAGGTTGGCGTGAACCTTGTCCAAGCCAAGTTGAAGCGCGCCGTCGTCGAGGTCAAAAAGTCGAACCTCCATGCCCGACATCGCACACACCTGGGCAATGCCATGGCCCATGGTGCCCGCGCCAATAATTGCGACGTTTTCAAATGTGATCTCAGTCATCGATAATCTCCACTAGGGTGCTCACACCCTGGCCAACGCCCACACACAGCGTGGCCAAACCACGTTTGAGCCCCCGAACACGCAGCGCATGAATCAAGGTTGTTAAAATCCGGGCGCCCGAGCAGCCCAATGGATGGCCGAGAGCGATCGCTCCACCATTGACGTTGACCCTATCAGCCTTGAGCCCGAGCTCACGGATGACCCCGATCGACTGTGCGGCAAATGCCTCGTTGAGCTCGATCAAATCCAGATCATCCAAAGACCAACCCGCCAAGGCAAGCGCACGCCGGGTGGCTGGCACTGGCCCAAGCCCCATCACCGTGGGGTCGACCCCAGCTGCCGCACAAGCCACCAGCCGCGCAACCGGCTTTAGTCCCAAGGCTCTGGCCTTATCGGCCGTGGCCACGATCATCACAGCGGCCCCATCATTGAGAGTAGATGAGTTGCCAGCCGTTACGGTTCCGCCATCGCGAAAGGCTGGTTTTAAGCGTGCCAGCGTTTCGATTGATGAGTCGGCTCTTGGGCCTTCATCGGCCACGATCTCAACTGTTTGGCGCCGGCCTTTGGGTGCCGTAATCGGGATTATCTCAGCCTCGAATGCCCCCGCCGCCGCCGCCTGAACCGCTTTAGCTTGAGAGCCCAAGGCATAAGCATCTTGCTCGGCCCGGCTGATCCCCATTTTGTCGGCAATATTCTCTGCAGTGCACCCCATGGCCTCCAGGGGAAACAAGGCCTCCATGCGCGGGTTCGGATAGCGCCAACCCAAGCAGGTGTCCCACAATACTGCGTTACCAGCCTTGGGGAGATTCGGCCCTCTGGGCATCGAATACGGCGCGCGAGACATGCTCTCCACCCCACCCGCCAAATACACACTGCCATCACCACACCGTGCGGCACGAAAAGCCTGGTTGACCGCTTCAAGCCCCGAAGCACACAAGCGGTTGACCGTCACCCCTGGCACAGATTGGGGCACCCCCGCCAACAGCGATGCCATGCGGGCCACGTTGCGGTTGTCTTCGCCAGCCTGATTCGCACAGCCCATAAATACATCGTCGATCAGCGAGGGGTCAAGCCCAGATTCCGCGATCACCGCCGCCATGGTCATGGCCAACAAATCGTCGGGCCGAACCGTGCTCAAACCACCCATAAAACGACCGATCGGCGTCCGCCGAGGGGTACAAATCACCACTTCTTGCATCATTTCTCCCAAAGTATCGGGGCTTAATAAAAGACAGCCGCCGGGCCGGGGTTGTCGCGGCCATTCATATCCTCGAGCACAGAGATGGCAGCCCTCGACGCTTCCTTGATGTCTTCCGCGCCACCGCCGATGTACACCCGACCAAAAGCGCCCACAGCCCGAAACTCAAGCACGTTGATGTTGGCGGCCTTCTCGGCCTCATTGGTGGCGATCAATGCATAGCCAGCCGGGTGGGTCTCCAAGACGTACAAGGTCTCGCCTTCGTTTAAGAAGTTTCCGTGACGCATGCGGTTGGTGATTTGAGCGTGGTAGCCCGTGGTGCCATTAATGGTTTGACCACTCACAACCCGAGGCTTGAGCCGGTCTTCAAGTTTGAGGTCGAGTGCTGAGAGGATCGCCTCTCCGGCCGCCCGAACCTGACCTTGGTCATAATGATGCAGCTCCAAACAACCATAGCGGCGTTCGACGATTTGAATCCCCGGCGTGCAGCTGGTGCATTTGAGCGCGATGTCGGTCACCACGTTGACGTCCATGCCTGGCGACACCTCGATAAACAAGGAGGCCTGGGACTCAAGCGGGTGGTAACCCTGAGAAATGGTGGCGAGAAAGCCTGCAGTCTGAGGTTGCAGGATGTCGATATAAGTAAAGCAGCGTAGATCTATAGACATGTGGGCCTCGTCAGCCCTGTAACCGCCACAGATCCCACAGACGACTGCCCAGCCGTGAAAACCCCTCAGCCCCAAGTTCAGCAGACCCAGCATCCTTAGGAAACCGGTTAAGAGCGCCGCTGAGAGGACTCCACCATGTACAATATGACCATCGCCACAGTCATCGCAATCGCGGCCTTCGCTCTTGGCATGACGATCGCAGGCTCCTTGATTGCCGGCTTCGTCCCCGCAGCCATCTCCCTGTTGATCGCCTATTTTTTGCTTGCTCGACGCAGTGGCAATCAGTTTCGGGTGATCGCAGAGCGTGCAGCAGTCGAGTTTCAGGCAGGACGAATGGAGCCAGGGCTACGTTTGATGGAGTCGGCCCTAAAATTATCCAAATGGCAATTCGGCATCGCCGGTCAGGTCCATGGGCAAATCGGCCAGCTGATGTACATGCAACGCAAATGGGACGAGGCCAGGAAACACCTTAGCCAAGCTTGGGGCCGAGACTGGCGCGCACGGTCCATGCTCGCCGTCCTCGAACACCGTCAAGGCAACAAGGAGCGGGCCTTAGAGCGCATGGCAGAGCTCAAGGGCCACGGCGCTAAAGATGCGGTATATTGGGCCCTGTACGCCTATTTGGCAGTCGAATCCAAAAAGCGCACCCTCGCTTTGGAGTTGCTCGGAGAAGGGCTGAAAAAGTGTGAAAACTCACCTGGCCTGATGGGGCTTCAAAAGTCGATCGCCAACAAAAAGAAGCTCAAAATGAAGGCGTTCGCGCCCACATGGTACCAGTATTTCCCAGAGCAAATGCCCAAGTCCATGATGCAAACCAGCAACCAACAACACCGTGGGATGAGCATCCCTCAGCCAAGGCGATAAACAGCGGCATCGCTGGCTTAATGCTAAAAACATGACCCCTGGGTCTGTCAGTCGGCGTACCAGGGCGGTTTGACCAACTGCTGATAATGCTCAACCTTAAACGGATTGAGCCGCTGCTTGGTCACATCAAAGGCCATCTTGGCGCTCACCATCGTGAACCAGATGTACATGTCTCGCTTGTAGCTCTCTTTGCTCAGCAAGCCTTTGAGCATCCACTTGGGATTCACAAACTGCTTGTTCATGCGATGAAGCTCCTGGGCAATCTCAGCGCGGGTCATGTACTTCGAATCCAAGACCGGGCTCATCCAATCAAAATTATCAAAGTCCTCTTCGGTGATGTGCCCATTCGCGAGGGCATCATCGTAAATCGGCGTGCCAGGCACCGGTGTAATCGGGTGAAAAGCCGGAAAGTCGACGTCGATTTTTTTGGCCATCTCGACTTGCAAGCGAAGGCTGTCCCGCGTTTCATCCTTAATCCCGACGATAAAGGTCGCTTGAATGAAGACCTCTGGGTATTTTTCCTTGAATATTTTGATGGCCCGCTCAGCCACGCCACCGGTGTAAAAGCGCTTATCAAGCCCCCTGAGCGTGTCGTCCTCTGCGCGCTCAACCCCGATCAAAATATGGCGTAAGCCCGCCCGAACCTGGGCCTCAAGAATGCCCTTCTCTTCATCGCGAACCACGCAGTCCGCGCGCATAAATGTCATCCATTTGGTCTTCATGCCGCTGGCGATCATCGCCTCGGCAAACCCCAAATTAAAGCGCGGATCGATATTCCAACTCTCATCCACCCACACAAAACCGCGCTTACCATAACGATAATAAAGCAGCTCCATCTCCTCCATCACCCGGTCGACTGACTTTGTACGCCACCTCGGCGTGAGGATGGTCTCGCCATTTTCCCCTATCTTTCGATCGGCCATGGTCGTCCACCAGGCACAAAAGCTGCAACGTGAGGTACACCCACGTGAATGATGCATCGTGGCACCGGAGGGCGAAAACAAGTACCGGGACCGGCCATATAGATGCATGGGCAAGAGGTCATAGGCGGGCAAAGGGAGGCTATCGAGGTCTTTGATCAGCTTCCGAGGATTGGTGGTGATGACCTGATCACCGGCGCCAAAAGCGATGCCATCTACCGATCCCAAATCGGGGTCATTCGCTGCGAATGTTTCGAGCAGTGCCTCAAAGGTGGCCTCACCTTCGCCGATACAGATGGCATCAATATCAGAGCGGGTCGCATAACGGTGAGACATATTGCTGAAATGCCCCCCCCCCGCGATGGTTTTAGCCTCAGGTGCTGCCTGGCGACAAAGCTGGAAAAACTTCAGTGCCTCCTTGGTGTACAGCGCATGGTTTTCACCACAACCGATCACATCTGGCTTGAAAGCTTTGACCTCCTCGTACAACGATCTCCACCCCATCTTCAAAGGAAGGCAGTCTATCGCCCTCACCTCGTGGCCCGCGGCGCGCGCGACTGCTGCCAAGGCCGGTAAAGCCTGCTGCACGAGATAGTTGTCCCCCTCGGAGACATAAGGCCAATAACCACGCGGCGGATGGACAAGTAAAACACGCATTCCTTTATTTACCCTCGCCACCGAGCCGCTGCCATCCAAGCGCGATTGAGCGGTCGGGTGACGGGGTCTGCGCGCAGTTGACGCTCAAATGCACGAATGGTGTCCACATCAAGCTCACCAGCAGCCGCCTCGAAAGGGCCGCTGAGCACATAATGACTGGGCTCCAAAGACAGTAGGTCAAATTCCGAAAAAATAGCCTTAAAGCCCGACTCTGTGAAGGTACGAACCCACCTGTCCCCCTCGACATGGACCACTCCATCGCCAAAAAGTGCCCCAAGACTGCCCTCAGCAACATCTGGCCCCATCGCCCAACCATATCGGGCCTCGACCGAGGCCAAAACCACAGCGCCTGGCTTTAAAAGCGGCTTCAAGGCTGCGACAACCGCATCGGGGTCTGGGACATAACACAGGACCTCGGCAGCGATCACCACATCGAAAGGTGGCAATTCAGGCAAGGTATCCCCCGTGCTCCAGTGCACATCAAAACGACCGGGACGGCCCGCCGCATGCCCAACTGCAGCCCAAAGACTGCGTAAATCTGGGTCGATTAGCTCCACTTCACAGCCGCGGTCCAAGCACCACTGGCTGAACCGACCTATTCCACCACCCAAATCCAACACCCGCGCCCCCGGCTGAATATGAGCGCGCCAATGATCTAGGTAAAGCTCCCGTTCCAAGAGCTTGTCTTCGTGGCCGGGGTGTTCGGGCGTCAGAAAATCCATCCAGTCTGGGTGTTCAAACCACCACCGCCGCATGCCAACCAAGTTGTCTAAAGCAGGATCTGAAGCCTGAGCCCCATCATGAAGTGCCACCAACTCTGGGTGCCCGGGCTGGAGCAGGTATTTCCGACCCTTAAAACCATGTAAATCCGTGCACAGAAATGGTCCCGACCCGTCTAACTTTGGCAGGGGCGCATCATCGAGAGCTTGAGCATCACGCAAAGACATGGCAATCCCTTTCACCGTGCTGCTACGGCGACAAAACGCTGGCTCAAAACCGCCGCTTTATCGAGGGTCTTGAGGCTTGGGCTGAGGCCGGGGTGAGGGTCGCCAGTTCATTGTAATTCCTACGCAATGTGGAGCTTTAGATTGCCGTGAGAGAAAGCCGATGTCAAGCCCTAGGCCTGACAAAGCTCCCATGCGTCCGGTTCGGCCATCACCGCCCGAACAAGACCCACAATCAGCCCATGGCCAGGCCGCTGTGTCACCAAACGACCGGCGAGGGGGTAGCCCAGCAAGCGGAGATCGCCCAAGGCGTCAAGCATCTTGTGTCGGACTGGCTCATCATTTGCGCGCAAGCCCCCTTCGTTAAGCGGGCCCGATTCGCCAAAAACGACTGCATTATTGAGACTACCGCCCAAAGCCAGACCCATTCGGTGCATCGCGGCCACATGTCGCTCAAATCCAAAGGTGCGGGCCCAAGACAACTCAGCCTCAAATATTCCGGCGCCCATCTCAAGGCTAAGGCGTTGGCTGTTTATCGCTGGATGATCGAAATCGATGCTCAGATCGAGGGCCAACACTGTTGAGGGCTCCAGCCGAGCCGACCGTTCCCCATCCCGAAAAGATACGGTTTTGTGGATGACCAAAACCATTTTTGGCGCACCCTGTTCAACAATGCCCGCTGAATGAATATGACTCAACCAAGCCTGACCACACCCATCGAGGGCCGGTAGCTCACCGCCTTCCACCACCACCCGGACATTATCCAACCCCGCCCCGACCAACGTGGCCAGCAGATGCTCCACGGTGCGAACCTTCGCCCCCGATAGACCCAGGGTCGTCGCCATCTGGGTGTCGACTACATTATCGACGACCGCCGGAATCAACACGCCATCGGACTCAAACACGATGCCTGAGTTCGCTTTGGCCGGACAAAGCCACGCGCGCACAGGATGTCCCCCATGTAAAGCGACGCCCGACACCTCGACCCTTCCACGCAGGGTGGTCTGGTGGCCGCTCATCGAGAAGACGCTCCTGGCAAGCCCGCCACCGTTTGTCCAACGCTCACCCCATGGGCCTCAAACCAACCGAGGGACATTTCGAGCGCATACATGGTGGGGTGAATCGATGGCACAGGCGCTTCATCGAGGGGCACCATTTTGGCGATATGAACGATTTGACCCGAAGCGCTAATGAACGCGATGGAGAGTGCCACGGGGGTGTTCTTCATCCAGAAACTGCGCTTGGCTTGGTTTGGGTACACAAAGAGCATGCCCATGTCTTTGTTGAGGGCGGTCCGGCCCATCAAACCATAGGCCCGAGCGCTGGGGTCGTCAGCGACCTCAGCCCGCACATTCGTCGCCCCCAAAACCAAATCGACGGGCGGCGCAGAAAGCACTGTAAACACTGTGGAAACCCACAGAAGAAACATCAAAACAACTGCCCACTAACCGCAGGCATTCCAAGATGACGCCGGCCGCTCGCGGTTAAAATCCGCCCTGCTCGGGTGCGCTGAATATACCCACACATGATCAAAAAGGGCTCGTAAACATCCTCGATGGTGTCTCCCTCTTCGCCGATTGCCGTTGCGAGAGAGTCGATACCCACCGGCCCACCGTCAAACTTAAAAGCGATGGTCTCCAAAATCTTTCGGTCCATGCCATCGAGCCCTTCGCCGTCGATGCCCAGACGGTCGAGAGTGAGTTGAATTATCGCCATATCCACGACACCTTCACCCTCTACTTGAGCAAAATCCCGTGTGCGCCGCAACAAGCGATTGGCCACCCTCGGGGTGCCGCGAGAGCGACAAGCCAAGCCTTTCGCAGCCTCGGGTGTGATGTCGATATCCATACGAAGCGCACTCTTGACGATAATTTCTGCCAGCTCATCCGGTTGGTAAAACTCCATGGAAAAACTGATGGGAAAGCGGTCACGCAGGGGGCGCGTCAGCAAGCCAGCCCGGGTGGTGGCACCCACCAGAGTGAACCGCGGAAGGTCGATGCTGACCGACTGTGCACCTGGACCTTGGCCGAGCATCACATCGATGCGGAAATCCTCCAAAGCTGGGTACAACACCTCTTCCACCGCACGATTGAGGCGGTGAATCTCGTCGATAAACAGGACTTCGCGGGGCCCCAAAGAATTCAAGATGGCGGCCAAATCCCCCCCACGCTCGATCACCGGGCCAGATGTGGGGCGCATCTCAACCCCAAGCTCCTCAGCGATGATGTGGGCCAAAGATGTTTTGCCCAAACCTGGTGGCCCGGAGAGCAGCACATGGTCCATGGCCTCACCCCGTGCTTTGGCGGCGCGAATATACACCCGCAGATTTTCAACGGTGCGGGGTTGGCCCACATATTCGTCGAGGTTGCGCGGACGCAAGGCAGGGTCGCCCAACTCTCGGACTTCAGGGTCCACAAAGCGGTCGAGGCCATCATCAAAGGTATCGTAATCGGTCACAGCATCATCCTATCTCTTCACTAAGCCCTGTTCACATCGGCCGCGCAAGTACCCGCAACGCAGCTTGCAGACGCGCACCCACCGCAGCCTCGGCCATCGCGGGCACGGAATCATCATGCATGGCTGTGTCTATCTCGGATTTTCGATAACCCAACTGCGCCAAAGCCAGCGGCAGCGGGTCGGCTTGGTCCACGCGACCTTTCACCGCCGTCGGGTTGAAGCTTTGAGGAATTTTGTTTTTGAGTTCCAGACACAGGCGTTCTGCCGTCTTTTTACCCAGACCTTTGATCTTGGTGAGAGTGGCAATCTCTCCATTACAAATCGCCTGATGAAGCTCATGTCGGGAAATCTGCCCGAGAATGCCCAAGGCTGTTTTCGGACCCAAACCGTTGACTTCTCGCAACATCTCAAAAGTACTGCGATCTTCAGGGTTGGTAAAACCGTACAAGGTGATGGCGTCTTCTCGCACTGCGGTAGAGATGTGCAGCAAGGCCTCTTGCCCTTGGTGCAACTCACGGGCGACCGTGGTCGGCAGCTGCACCAAATAGCCCACGCCATTGACATCGACGATGGCTGTAGAAACATCCCGCTGGGCAATGACGCCCCGAAGCATGGCGATCATATTCGACCTCGGCGCGCCATTGGACGGCGCTGAAAGGGGCTGTGCATCAAGTGGGTCATCGCGATCGCGGCGGCGTCAGATGCATCCGAGGCCAGTTTGTGGTCGGTGCCGAGCAAGCGAGCCACAAGGCGAGCCACATCCGCCTTGCCTGCGCGCCCATGCCCCCCCACAGTTTTCTTGACGGTCATGGGGTTGTAATCGGTCACCACAAGCCCATTCATCGAAGCGGCCAACAAGGCGACGCCCCGCGCTTGACCCAACCGAATGGCACTCTCTGAAGAACGATGACGAAAAATCGACTCAATGGCCACGCAGTCTGCATTCGCGACCATCAATTGGGCCTGCAAACCCTCATAAATGGTTTTGAGTCGCTCACTCACCGGGTCTTTGGTTTGGGTGCGAATTACGCCAGCGACCAACAATCGAAAGCGACCACCCGAGCGCTCGACAACAGCATAACCAGTCGCCGTCGAGCCAGGGTCTATACCAAAAACACGCATAAATCTCAGGGGGTGGGTGAACAGGTGTGCAGTATAGGCTGAGCTATGGATCTCGTCCAATCGCGAGCTGAATTCAATTTAGATTTGTGCGCGCGATGTGCGCTGCGCTACGGTTTTGCCAAAGCACGGAGTCACCGATGATGCGTTCACTGTTTTTCATGGCCAGCCTCAGCCTTATTGCCCTCGGCTCAAGCCCTGCTCAGGCCGGCTGCGACAAAGATACCGACTGCAAAGGTGATCGCATCTGCGAGGCCGGCGCGTGCACCAGCCCCAGCGCAGACAAAAGCCCAGTGCCGGCGCCTCATGACACAGGTGACGCCGCTGCCGCACAAGCCCCCGCCGAGCCCGCTCCCGTTGCTTATGAGCCAAAAGATTGGTGGAAGGCCGCTGCCCGACAAACCGAGGCGCCCATTCTCCAAGACATCTTCGACGCGATGCCCCGACCCTTTGTCCAAAAAGAGAAGTCAAAACTTCTATATCAACGGGCAGTTCCGGTTGTTGTGGCCGATATTCACACCACCACCACACGGGTGGGGGGCAAAGATCAGGTCAATGTGAAATTTTTGGGTATCTCCAAAACCCACACCACCGTCACCCTAGAAAAGGTCACCGCTCAAACCCCGGGAATCGCCTATTGCCCCGTCAATTGCGCACGCATCAACGATGTCCTCGCTGATGGCGAAAACATCACCATCGCCTATGATAGCGACATCAAGGACTGGGGTGGCCGTGTGGCCGACACCCACGCTGGCTACACCCGGAAAGCGGGCAAGCGATACCGCGGGGTGTGTACCTTCCCCGTGCTTTACGACCTCTCCCCAGCCAAAGTAAAGGTCGACCCAGCCATCGTCACCAAAATCCAAAAAGAGGCCATCGCCGAGATCAATCGCTACTGCGGCCGCTAAAACCTCACAGTCGCAACACCTGACCCCCGTCGAAGATGACCGCGCGCGAATAGTGCCCCGGCGGCACGGTCACCCCATCCCAAACCACGCAGTCAACCAAACTGACGTCCTTGCCGACCACCGCGCGAGCACCCACAACACTGTGCTTCACAAGGCCGTTTATACGTGCATCGGCCCCAACCCAAGACCCCTGAGGTCCGCTTTCACCATGTGCCCATGGATCTATCGGTGTCCGAACCCTGCCATCGAGGACTGCAAGGTTGGCCGCTAAGTATGAATCGGGGCGACCCACATCAACCCAAGCGCCGGTGTGGCGAATATGGCCCACCAAAGCCTTAGGCACCAGCTCCTTGTAGGCTGTTCGAATCACACACTGTTCGCCATGGGCAGGAATTTGTTCTACGGCGGCACGGCTCATGGCGTGTACACCTGTAAAATGGGTGCCGGGAATGCCATCATCTGAGGACACCACAGAGGTGATCCGAACCACATGCCCAGAAGCATCGGCCTCAACCGGGCCGATCGCCTCGGCATCATCGGCCACCCTCAAGGCCATCGCAGCGCCATCGATGGGCATGGCCGCCACCAGGGCGACCAGATCCACATCGCTCAGAATATCGGCGTTGACAATCACCACGGACTCACCCAAAGATGCCGCCGCGCGAAGCCCTCCACCCGTCCCCAGCACATCGGGAAGCTCCACCTGCAAAGTGACCCCGTTGCGGTCTGCCCACGCCGCCACTTGAGGCCACAAATAATGGGCATTTACGATGACGGATGTGTGCCCGGCGGCCCGGACATGGGCGAGGGCGTAATCCAGCATGGGCAGGCCACAGACCGGCAACAGGGGTTTGGGGCGCGCCAATGTCAAAGGGCGAAGGCGAGTGCCAAATCCAGCGGCGAGCAAAAAAGCAGTGTGCATGAGCATGGCTTAACAAACTCAATGCTGAGATGGCTGGCGACCCCCGCAGTTGTAAATCAAGGCTATTGTTATCAGGACAACAGGAAGTTTTATGCTCTGGTTTTTGCTTATCGCCACAAGCTTTGCCACCCTCTCTCCCACCGACCGCTGGGTTGGAAACGACAACCTAAGCGTGGGTATCCATCAAGATGGCTCATTTGTAAATCCAGACTTGGACCTTGGAATTTTGTGGGACCCAGATGGCCCATCCGGGGAAATCCCCATGACTGGAGATATGTTAATTGTCGGCTATCAATGGGATCTTTGGGTCCTCGAGAGCAGTGGGCACGATGGCCTTATTCAAGGGGGGCCACACACCGAGGACTGGCAAGCCATGAGCTGGACTCACCGGGTGGACAACCTCGCAGTGAGCGCTGTTTTTGCTGAGCTTCTGATCGACGATGCCCGGATTAATATGCGAACCGTGGTGCTAAAGCGAGCCGATTTAATCATCCAAGATATTCAATTTGTCGCCGACTCCGAACGCTCAAATTTGGGGATCGGCCGGACCTTTGATCCCGATCCCGATTGGTGGTTTTTGGACAGCTACGACACCTTGAACGACTCAGGTGAAGGCTGGGCGGTGGCCTCGAGTCTTTGGGACGACCGTTCCGTGGCCTTGTCCGGGGGTGTTCTCGGTGGCCCTCTCGGGCTTGGTGGCATCTGCAATTGGTGCGACACCATCGACGGAATGGTCGACTCAGCCTCGGCGAGCGGCACAGCAGACCGCCACCCCAATGTGGTGGTGAATATCGACGACATCAGCGCGAGCGAGACTGTGACTCTTCGCTTTGTCTACGCCTTCGAAATCGGGGCAGAAAACGCCATCATCGCGGCCCTCGACGGGATGAACCTCACCGACCTGGACGATGATGGGCTGAGCGAAGACGAAGGGGACTGCGATGATCTCAACCCCGAAACCTACCCCGGTGCAACCGAGGAAATGGATGGCGAAGACAACGACTGTGATGGGGATATCGACGAAGACACTTTAGCAAGCGACGATGATGGCGACGGGTTCAGCGAGGCCGAAGGGGACTGCGATGACACCAATCCGGATGTTTTCCCAGGGGCAACACCGCACGATGGGGTGAGCAACGCCGACTGCGACGGTATCGAGGATAGCCCCCCACACGACACAGACTCACCCGACGACACAGACTCACCTGAGGACACAGGCTCACCCGACGACACAGACTCACCCGACGACAGTGACGCCGCCGACTCGACTGAACCGCCGGACGACACCCCCAGCACAAATCCTAGCGACTATGAAACCAGTGGTGAAGTCCACAAAGGGTGCAGCCACATCAAGCCCATAAAACACAGTTTTTGGGTCTTCATTATCGCCGTGGTCGCCGTGCTTAAACGGGGGACATACTCATGATTCGCGATGCTTTTTGTCTCTTTTTAATCTGTGGGTGCAGCCCCTTAAAATCGACTGGCTTGGACACCGCATCCACAATCGACAATAATTTATCAGACGACCCTGACGACCCTGACGACCCTACCCCGCTCACCGGCACCCTCACAGTCAGCGGCAGCCGGGTATTTGACCCCAAACTCGCGGAAGGCCACATACGGGTTGATGTAAGTGTCAACGATGAAGACACCGACTGCGCCATCACCCTCAGCGCTAAAAATGGCATCGGCCAAAGCTGGACCCACCCAGATGCCTCGGGGGCCATTGTCTGGAATGGCGAAGACGACGACGGTCTCACCTTCGACCCAGGTTCTGTCTCCCTCACCATCACAGCAGATTGCGATTTGGCCACCCACACCTTGGCTGAAACTCAAATATTCATCGCGCGCCTTGGACTGACATCGATCAACTTCGACAATCTTATCGGCGATGCCATTTCCGATGCCAACATCCCGCTCGCCTTTCACAAACAAAACCTTCACGAGACCCACATCAGCCCGATCGGCGACCGACCAGAATATCTACTCAACCTGGCTGGGGTACTCGGTTCACGCTTGGACAATGACGACGGCAGCCCGCGCCCCACCATTCCCACTTGGGCCGACCCCGATGTTCCGCCTTGGGCCGAGACTGAGGCCGCCCAACACAACGTCCCTGCAGCCTACATCGCCAGCCAGCCCATCGGGGCCACGGTGACCATCGGTGATTTTGGCGTATCGCAAGCCCGGCACATCCGCGTCGATGCATTCGGACCAAAACCCGACGACCTCCCGCCCATCCGACTGCTGCTCAACGACCATGTGGTGACCAGCTTGACCATCGCAGCGGGCATGAACATCGGGGTGACTTTGGACAATGCCTCAGCGACCATGGGCAAAGAAATCCGCACACTGCAATGGCGCTTCGAGTCGGCCCTTGGTGATGACTGGTTCGAAATTCCCGGCCAAATCGAAACAACCCACACGATTTACACCCTTGCCGGGCCACCAGCCTTGCTCAACGGTAGCGATCTCGGAAAGGCCCCACCCATCCCGTGGGTCGGAATTTTAGAAGACACGGCCTTGATAATGGAAGGGGTGGACGCCTCAGCCGGGGCTGTCCTCGATGCCCTGCGCGACTACCTTTTTGAGCATGAATACATCATCTACGACCCAAGTGTTCCCACCTATACAGACTTCGAAGGCCCCTATATTTATTGGACTTCAATCACCGCCCAACTCTCTGGATTTTTGGACCGACGCGCCGGCTTGAGCTTGTACTGCCACTCGATGAGCTGCACCTTGAGCGCGTTGGCGGGCAACCACGGGGTCTTCGCCGAGCAGTTGGTCTTGGGCGTTGGCTTTGACACCAACCTCACCCGAGCCGCCGGTACCACCGAATGGCGCCGATGGAGCTTTAACTCTCACTCAGTCGTCAGCCCCGACGGCGGTGACTCGATCTGGGATAGCTCCATCGCCCTCGACGGTGACGATAATCCATATGCAGAACCCGTAGACCCAATCATGCCCCGTGGAATGTCGGGTGAAGATTACTTCTGGCGACTCACTTACGATGACATCGAGATCGTTAACCAAGGGCTCTGCTTTATCGAGTAGGCTGGCCACCATGACCCGCATTATCGCCGTGACTGCAGACCGTTCAGCCGCCATCGAGGCGACGGGCACCAATGAACACGGACGACTTCGGCCCACACCTGCCAGGGTTCACATTAGCGAAGCGATATTGGAGATACTGCGACGCAGCGGTGCCCACACCATCATCCTTCCGCCTGGCTCCCACGACTGCGAGGCCATCGTGGCCTGGGTGGTGGCGAATTGCCACGGGCTTGTAATCACCGGGGGACATTTCGATATTCACCCGGCAGAATACGGACAAACCGTCACAGCGCGCCTGGACAATGTGGACGCAAAGCGCACCAATTTGGAGTTGGAGTTGGCCCGGGCAGCCATTCAAAATGATCTCCCCGTCTTGGGCATATGTGGTGGCATGCAAGCCTTGGCGGTGGCGGGTGGGGGCAGCTTGCACCAAGACATCAAGACAGATTTGCCCCACGCCCTCGAACATGAACAATCCTCTATGCCTTCGGTCGCCTGGCACCCGATTTCTATCGAGACTGGACTGCTGCGAAAAGCCTATGGATGCAGCATTGTTAGGGTGAACTCCACCCACCATCAGGCGGTGAATGACCCGGGCTGTTTCACTGTGACCGCCCGGGCGCCAGACGGGGTCATCGAAGCGATCGAGCACCCCGCTTTACGGTGCTGTGTTGGGATACAATGGCACCCTGAATACATCGACGAAGCACCATTAAATATGCTGTCGTGGTTTGCGCTAAACCCAGGTTAAACCTGGTTATTTAACATCATCCGCATTCCATGTACCCACAAAACCATGGGGTCGAACAAAGAGGGCCCTGTGGGTGGACCGAGGCACTTTACCCGTGAGTACGCCTGTTTGAAAGGTCAAGGCTTGCCAACCCAAGCGCATCAGGCCCAAATCACTGGACAAGTCCAACTCGACCTGGCGCCGCCCCGGCATATGAACGGTCACGGGAATAGACTTAAAGGGCACCCATTTGACCTTGATTTCAGCGGGCGTCACGCCCACGGTTTTGTGGCCCACGCGAATACTTGCACCCGGTGGATCGCTTTCAATCAAAGCACGGTGGGCACAGCCACCCAAAAAGGAGCCCAAAAACAACATGAAAAGACATGACATCATGATCGGTATTGTAGCGGACTGCTGGGTCAGATACCTTGGGTTCATGAAAGTTTTTTTCCTGCTGCTGATACCTGCTCTTTTGGGCCCATTTTCTGCCCAAGCCGGCCCGCCCTCGGAGGCATCGGCAGAAAGCTTGTCCTCGGCTGATAAGCGGGCGGCAAAAAAACGGAAACGCCGTACGAATCCCAAGAAAGAAGCCAAGGACTTTGAAATGCTTCAGCGTTCGGCCACCCTTTACTGGGAGGGTGTGCGATGGAGTGACACGGACAAGGCGGCCAATTTCATCGAAGACTCAAACGATCGCATGGAGTTTGGGCAGTGGCTTGAAGCCAAGCTCGAAGGCCAGCGGGTGATGGATGCAAAGATTATCCGGGTCGATGTCAAAGCGGTCGACGACCCAAAAAGCCTTATCCTGCGATACGCCTACATCACCGTGGCCATGCAGGCCTATACCATGCCCGAACAGGTGCTTAAGAAAGAGACCTTCGAGCAAAAATGGTATCGCAATGCCGAGGGGTGGTGGCTGGAATGGAAATCACCGACAGTCACGGCCAGAGAGGCTGCCGAAGCTGCCGAAGCTGCCGAAGCTGCCGAAAAATAGACTGCGCGTCCTAAAAAACGGACACTTACTGTCCGAATGTTGGACAGCACGGGCATGGAAATTGGAATAAGCCGAGCACCATGAACTTAGAACAACTGCTCCTCAAGCATTTTGGCCACCCCAGCTTTCGGCCAGGGCAACGGGCTGTGATGGAGCATGTGTGCGCGGGTAAGCCTGGCTTGGTGGTGATGCCCACCGGTCACGGTAAATCGCTGTGCTACCAGCTTCCCGCCTTGGCTCGGGGGGGAACCACCCTCGTGGTCTCGCCCTTGATCGCATTAATGAAAGACCAAGTCGATGCCTTAGTCGCCAAAGGAATCGCCGCCACGGAGATCAACTCAACCTTGTCCTGGGAGGAGCGGAAACACCGCACTGCGGCCATGATCAGGGGTGAATATCATCTGGTCTATGTGGCACCTGAGCGCTTTAACGATGCATTTTTAGCCGACCTCAGTCGCACAGATGTCCGTCTTTTGGCGATCGATGAGGCCCACTGTATCAGCCAATGGGGCCACGATTTTAGACCCGACTATCTCAGACTGGGCGCCGTTCGAAAAAGCTTGGGAGATGTGCCCACCATCGCCCTCACCGCCACCGCCACCCCAGCGGTGGCCGACGATATTCTCGCTCAGTTGGGCTTGCCTGACGCCCGGCGGTTTATCACTGGATTCGATCGGGAAAACTTGCGCTTGGAGGTGGCCACCACACGATCACCAAAAGCCAAACTTACCATGCTCCCTGGGCTTATCAGCGCCCTCCCAGCCTTGGTTTACTGTGCGACGCGCCGCCATGTCGACGAGGTCACCGACCTGCTCTCGTCCAAAGGATTCGCCACCGAGGCCTACCACGCAGGCAAAACCCACGCTCAACGCAAAAGGGTCCAAGAAGACTTTATCCAGGGGCGATTGCCCGTCGTCGTCGCCACAAACGCCTTTGGTATGGGGGTCGACAAGGCCGATATCCGCACCATCGTTCACTTTGATATGCCGGGCACCATCGAGGCTTATTACCAAGAGGTCGGGCGGGCCGGACGAGACGGCAAGCCAGCGACCGCCATCTTGATGTACCGCAGCGCCGATCGACAACTCCAAGAATTCTTCATTCAAAACGCTCACCCGCCCGCTGCGGATGTTCACCGGGTTTACGATGCTTTGCTCAGCACCCAAGAAAATCCAGTGTGGTGGCAGGCCCACGAAATCGGACGACACACGGGCATCGATGAGCGCCAGGTACAAAGTTGCCTGAGCGTGCTCCGGCGGTTTGGCTTGACCGATCGGGCCACCAGCCGAAACCCAAATAGCGGAGACATCCTTTACGGCATCTCGCTCACCGACCCCAACCGTGCGCTGACCTTGACCGAAGCCGAGATGAATAAAAGCCGGCACCACGCCTTTTCACAGCTTGAAAAAATGGTCGCCTATGGCACAGCCCCCTGTCAACGCCTGGCGGTGCTTCGCTATTTTGGCGAGACCCCAAGCTGGGCTAGATGTGGACGGTGCACAGGCTGCGATGCCAACCGTCCACTTATCGACGAACTCAAACCCTTGACCCCACCTCAGCTTGAGATGATTCGCAAGATTCTCTCCTGTATGGCCCGCATGGGGCGACCCTTCTCCACCACACTGATCGCCAAGGTGGTCACCGGCTCTCGTGATAAATCCGTTCGGGCGTGGGACTTCGATCAGCTCAGCACTTGGGGCTTGCTTCGGGGCACATCCACCGCAAAAATCGAGAGCATTTTGGGTGCCATGGAGTCTGGGGGCTTGATCACGGTCGAGCTCACCTCCAAGAGTGTTCGTGGAGCCACCCGGACATGGAAAAATCTTGGGCTCTCTGCTCTCGGTCGCGAGGTGATGTACGGCGAGGTCACCGATGTCGTTTTGTCTCTGCCCGCTGTTGC
Source organism: Deltaproteobacteria bacterium UBA796 (assembly GCA_002296975.1). GTDB lineage: Bacteria > Myxococcota_A > UBA796 > UBA796 > UBA796 > UBA796. Next base: position 17,760 of record DBIS01000022.1, read on the forward strand.
CGCTCGGGTGGTGGCACACATCGATGTGAGCGAAGGCCACGATGGGGTCATCGACGAAGACCTTCTGGCTAAACTCAGGACGGTTCGCTTTGGTCTTGCCAAGGCCGCTGATGTACCCGCATATGTGGTGGCCTCAAACCGTACACTCGTCGGTATCGCAGCCGCACGACCGACATGCCTAGAAGCCCTCGAGGACGTTCACGGCATGGGCCCAAAACGGGTTGCTAAATACGGAGAACCCTTCATAGACGCTGTTCGAGGATGGACCGGATGCTAAATATGCACAAAATTTTAAAACTGGGTGCTTTGGTCGGACTGTACGAGGCCATCGCCATCGTGCGTTGGGACTGGCTGATGAGCGACCCTAGAGGATGGCGGGTGGCCCTGGGCGTCGGCTATGGCTTGTGGATTATAGTCATCAATATGGGGCTTTTCACCCTGCTGGGTGCCATCCTTAAACGCTGCACCATACTCACGCCTGTCATCTACGCTGCATTGGTTTACGGGGCCCGATATGTGGGAGAGGATCGTTTTGAGACCGCCAGCTATATGGCCATCGGTCTGATCATCGTCTCCATTGGCTTGAGCCGCCTCTGGCCTTGGGCACTCAGTCTGCTGGCGATCGCTTTGGCCACACCGGGGCTGTGGGGTCGGGTGCCGGTTTACACCACCGCAATCGATGAACAGCTCTGCTTTTTACTGCCGGGGGCCATCGCAACACTACTGGCCGGACTAATCATCGATGGACGCCGGGTCAGTGGAAAAGTCTATATGGGCGCCGGTCTTGTGGCGGTGGTGGGGCTTGCCGGCCTTTTCGTCCAAAAAACCGGACTGAACACCGGTCATTCAGACAAACCCAATGTTCTTTTTGTACTCGTCGACACCCTTCGCCAAGACCATGTCCAGCCCTATGGGGAGGCCACGCCCACACCGGGTCTACAACGGTTGAGCGAAGAAGGAACCCGCTACGCCGACGCCATTACCGTCATCCCCAAAACCACCCAATCTGTCGCTGCTTTTCAGACCGGAAAATACCCCGTCTCGAATGGGGTTCGTGTGCTCAAAGATTCCCTCAGGGCAGAGGAGCAAACCCTGGCAGAGACCCTCAAAGCCGCCGGCTACTCTACCGCAGCATTTGTCCACAATGGGTGGGTCATGCGGGGGCGCGGCTTTGAACAAGGCTTCGATCAATTTCATTCATTTTTTGAGCTGGAACGGGCTTGGGGTGTGGCGAGGTTGAGCGGCTGGGTGATGGCCATCGATACCTTCACCACCAAACGAATACGTCCATTCGACGGCAACACCAACGCCGCCGTGGCCACAGATGCCGCCATCGACTGGATGCAAAACGTACCCCAACCCTTCTATGGCTACGTCCATTATTTCGACCCTCACTGGCCCTACCGACCACCGGGTGAAAATGGTGAATGCAAGGTGAACAACATCAGAAAGGTCAAAAAGGTCTCTCGGGGTAAAATGATGTTCAAAAACCCTTTGAAGAAGTCAGACAACAACAAGGCTTGTGCGCTGTACCGAAAGGAGGTCACCTACAACACCGACCAAGTGGGCCGGCTGCTCGCTTCACTCGACGAGATGGGTATTGCAGACAACACCATTGTGGTCTTCACCGCCGACCACGGCCACTCTCTGGGTGAGCACAATTACTGGTACCACCACGGTGAATTTTTATACGAACCGTCCATGGCGATCCCCTTGTTCATCAAAGCACCCGGGCAACTTCAAGCCGGTGCGGTGGTAAAAGATCAAGTCCGCAGCATCGATGTCATGCCGACCCTGCTCGCCCTCACCGGGGTGGACACACCCAAGATGGATGGGGTCGACCTCAGCACTCACCGTGCAGGTCCGGCCTTTATCGAAACCGATATCTCCTATTTTAAGTCCAATAAGCGGCGGTACATCAAGGGGGTCACAGGCAAGCTTCGTGGGGTGCGAACACCGGAATGGAAGCTAATTTTAAGCCCCAAAAAAGGTGGGGGTAAATGGGAGCTTTATAATCTCAAAAAAGACCCTAAAGAGCTAAAAAACCTGATTAAATCTCGTAAAGCACCCAAAGCCATCGTCTTGGCA